>CALPVI020000151.1 GCA_943326975.2 Actinomyces viscosus
AAGTAGTTTTAATTGACTTTTGGGCATCATGGTGTGGTCCTTGTAGAAAAGAAAACCCTAATGTAGTAAGACTTTATAATGAATACAAAAACAAAGGATTTACAATTTATTCAGTTTCGTTAGACGAAAACAAAGATGCATGGAAAAAAGCAATTAAAGAGGACGGTTTAGTTTGGTCAAATCATGTAAGTGATTTACAAGGATGGAAAACACCATTAACACAACTATATGGTTTTCAATCTATTCCTTACACTGTCTTAATTGACAAATCTGGAAAAATTGTAGGAACAGGCTTGAGAGGTGCAAGTTTGGAACAAAAATTGAAGGAGATTATTAAATAATTGAAAACAACTAATAATTTATGAAATTAATTCTATCACTTTTTATAGTAATACTTGCTTTTACAAGTTTTGGTCAAAATCCAATTAATGTAAAAATTAGCGGTCAAATTTTTAACACAACAGTGGATACTGTTTACATATCACAATATTATGGAGGCAGTAAATATGTAGACTTTTTAAGAGCTCCTTTGAAGAAAAGTGGAGACAACAATTTTGATTTTGCTTTAGCTGGTAAACTTCCTAATCCTGACTATTACGTCATCCGATTTGGATTGACACATCTAAACATTGTTTTGAGAAATAATGCTGATATTAAAATATACTGTGATGGTAAAAACATAAACAGTTTTTCTAACATAGTAGGCTCTCAAGAAAGCAAAGCACTTAATGAATGCATATTGATCCTAAATGATTGGACAACTAAAAGAGATTCTGCTCAACTTTATCTTCAAAAACACCCAGAGCAATCAGAAGCAATTAACCAATCTTTAGGTAAAGAATATTATACTTTCCAGAACAATAGACAACAGATTGTAAATCAAAACCCTAATTCACCAGCCTTATTACCTATTTTATCAACGTATGATTTAGATAAAGAATTTGCTTCTTATGAATCAATTATGAATCAATTAAAAGCTGGATTCAGTGAATCTCCTACAATAAATGAAGTTTACAAAAATTACTTGCAAATTAAAGCACAAAAGGATGCCGCAAACATGTTCGCTCCTGGTAAACCTGCAACACAGTTCAAAGGAATAAAACCTGATGGAAAAGAATTAAAATTAGCTGACTTAAAAGGGAAAGTTGTATTGATTGATTTTTGGGCTTCATGGTGTGGTCCATGTCGTAGAGAAAATCCTAATGTAGTCAATTTATATAATCAATATCAAAAAGATGGTTTCACAGTTATGAGCGTATCACTTGATACTGATAAAACAAAATGGGAATCAGCAATAAGCGCAGACAATCTTATTTGGCCAAATCATATTAGTGACCTAAAAGGATGGCAGAGTGATATTGCTAAATTATACCAAGTTTCTGGAATTCCATTTACAGTTTTGATTGATAAAGAAGGGAAAATCATTTCTACAAATCTAAGAGGTGAAACCTTACATGAAGAGTTAAAACGAATTTTCGGTCATTAACATGTCTGATAACCAAAATAAAAAAATATATTTCGCTTCAGACTTTCATTTAGGTGCTCCTAATTACGATAAAAGTTTAGAGAGAGAAAAAAAAATAGTTGCTTGGTTAAACTATATAGAACCAACAGCAAAAGAAATATATTTAGTTGGTGACATATTTGATTTTTGGTTTGAGTATAAAAGAGCCATTCCTAAAGGTTTTGTTCGTCTTCAAGGTAAAATTGCAGAATTGACTGATTCTGGAATTCCTGTTCATGTATTTACAGGAAACCATGATATGTGGATCTTCGATTACCTCCCAAAAGAATTGGGAATTACATTACATAAGTCTCCTCAAAAAATAACAATTGGGGACAAGAAAATTTTAGTCGGACATGGCGACGGATTAGGCCCTGGTGATAATGGATATAAATTTTTAAAACGTTTCTTCGCTAGTAAATTTTGTCAATGGGCATATGCACGTTTACATCCAAACTTTGGAATATGGCTTGCTACAAAATCATCACAAAAAAGTAGAGCAGTAAGCGGAGATGCAGACGAACATTTTTTAGGTACTGAAAATGAGTGGTTGGCAATTTATTCTAAAGAGGTTTTACAGAAAGAACATTTTGATTATTTTATTTTTGGGCATAGACACCTACCATTAGAATTGAAAATAAGTGAAAAATCTACTTATTTCAACTTAGGAGAATGGTTAAGTTCATATACTTTTTTGTCAATTTCTGAAGACGAAGTTCAACTACAAAAATGGGATAATAATAATGCAAAACCTTTTTCTGCAACTTATCCCAAGTAGTTTTGTGAATTTTTAAAAGTATTTTCTAAAATATTTTTCGTTTTACTGTTTTTGATTTACCTTTATATAATTAACAAATAATTATATGAAAAGAGGAATTGTAAAATTTTTCGATGAAACAAAAGGTTTTGGTTTCATCAAGGAACTTGACACGAATCAAGAGTACTTTGCACACATATCAGGTTTACTGGATAAGATTAACCAAAATGATGAAGTTACTTTCGAATTAAAAGAAGGAAAAAAAGGATTGAATGCTGTAAATGTAAAATTAGCTTAAGCATAAATATAATCATTATTTTTTTTGAGAAAGTCTTATCTATAATGATAAGACTTTTTTAATTTAACCCCAATATGGAGCAAAAAATTCAAGTTTCGAAAACAGCGCGCTATTACACTCATGGAAATATAGCAGATGCAAAGTATATTTTATATATTTTACATGGATACGGACAATTAGCAGAATTTTTTATTCGAAAATTCCATTCCCTCCCAAAAGATGTTTACATAATCGCTCCTGAAGGATTACATCGCTTTTATTTAAAAGGCTCAAGCGGTAGAGTTGGCGCTTCATGGATGACTAAAGAAGCTAGAGAAGATGACATTCAAGACAACTTAAATTGGTTAAGTGACTTAGATATAACTATTTCGAATCAAATAAAACCAATTAAAAAATTTGTTTTAGGATTTTCTCAAGGTGGAGCTACTGCTGCTCGATGGTATAAAAAAAATGATCAATTAGATGCGTTAATCATGTGGGCAAGTATTTATCCTCCAGATTTATCTCTAGAAATTGACATTCAAAACAAACATACAATAAAACAAAAAAACAATCATTTTGTAATAGGTACAAAGGATCAATATTTTAATAGTGATGATCAAAAATCAATACTTGATTTCTTTAAAAAGAACGGTTTTAAAACGCATACTTTTGAGGGTGAACATACGATTGAAAAACCAATATTAGAACACATTCTGAAGTTGTTAAAAAAATAATTACGTTTTATTCTAAATTTTAAATCTTAATTTGGCACAATTTCTGATATTTGTACAATAAATTACAAGTTGTTGATTGTTTTTAAATTTCAAATTTCAAACCATCTCAGCATAACACATTTAAAAACAATAAAATAGATATGAAAATTTTATTATTCGCATTTGCTTTTATCAGTGTATTAGCAATTGGACAAGAAACAAAAGATACAAAATCTCAAGCAATTTTAGATAAATTGTCTACGAAAATGAAAGCTTACAAATCTTTCTATATAGAATTTAGTGCTAATATTAAAAATGCATCTAATGGAACAAATGAAAGCGAAACTGGAAAAGGATGGGTAAAGGATAAAAAATTCTATGCTTCTTATGGTGACAATACAATTATTTGTAATGGAATCAAAACATGGACGATCGTAAAAGAAGAGAAAAGCGTTTATGAATCTGACGCAAATGACGATGATGAAGAATCTATGAATCCAAAAAAATTAATGACTATTTGGGAAACTGGTTTCAAAAACAAATATGAAAGAGAAGAAACTTTAGCTGGAGAAGCAGTTCACGTTATTTACCTTTTCCCTAAAAATCCTTCAAAAGTAAATTACCATACAATTGTTCTTTACATCACAAAGAATTCAAACGAATTGAAAAAAGCAATCTTAAAAACAAAAGATGCAACGGTAATGACCTATACACTTTCTAAATTTCAAGGTAATGAAACAGTTGAAGATACAAAATTTGTTTTCGACCAAAAAAAATATCCTGGGTACAAATTAGTTAAAGACTAATAATTATTTGGGAAACTGACTATAAGCGAGATTTATTCTCGCTTTTTTTTGTCATATATTTTCATAAATCAGAAGAATCAAATTAAAAAAAATAGGCTACCCAAATTGAGTAGCCTATTTTAAGAGTATATATATTTGTTTAATAAGCAATTAATTCATTCAATGCCTTCTCTAGTCTTTCCTTAGGTAGGAATTGAACTTCTAATTGCTCAGCAAATGGAACTGGTGTATCAATTGAACCGATACGTTTTACCGGGGCATCTAAATCTTTGAAACAATTTTCATTGATTAAAGCAACTAACTCTCCTCCTATTCCTCCTGTGATACAATCTTCATGTAAAACAATTACTTTACCTGTCTTACGAACAGCTTTATATATTGCTTCAGTATCCAATGGAAGTAAAGTTCTTAAGTCAACTATCTCAGCTGAAAATTCAGGATGTTTATCTAACAATTCCGTTGCCCAATGAACTCCCATTCCGTAAGTGATTATTGTAATATCATTTCCTTCACGAACCGTTCTTGCCTTACCAATTTCAACCGTGTAATAATCATCAGCAACCTCGCTTTTAATACTTCTGTATAAATTTTTATGTTCAAAGAACATAACAGGATTTGGATCTTCAATAGAAGCCGCTAACAATCCTTTTGCATCCTCTGGTGTTGATGGATAAACTATTTTTAAACCTGGTGTATGGAAAAACCAAGCTTCATTACTCTGAGAATGGAAAGGTCCAGCTGCAGAACCAGCTCCAGTCGGCATACGAACAACAACGTCCGCTTTTTCATTCCATCTCCAATGTAATTTCGCTAAATTATTTACGATTTGATTGAAACCACAAGTTACGAAATCCGCAAATTGCATTTCAACAACTGCTTTCATTCCATTGATTGACAAACCTAAACCAGCTCCAACAATTGCTGATTCACAAATTGGTGTATTTCTAATTCGATCTTTTCCAAATTTATCAACGAAACCTTCCGTTACTTTAAACGCACCACCGTATTCAGCGATATCTTGTCCCATGATTACTAATTCAGGATATTTCTCAAATGATTGAGTTAAACCATCTTGTATTGCATCAATGAAACGTTTCTCAGTTTTTGTTCCTTTTGCTTCAACTACTTCTTGAGAAAATGGAGCATAAATATCTCTCAACTCATCTTCTAACGAAGGAATAATTGCTGGTTCGTTATTCGCCTCATCAAAAGAAGTTTGAATTTCTTCTTTGATTTCGTTTTTAATTTGTTCCGCTAATTCATCTGTTAGTATATTATTCTCTTTTAAGAATAATTCATAGTTTGA
>CALPVI020000152.1 GCA_943326975.2 Actinomyces viscosus
AGAAGTAACATTGCATTCAATCGTATGATGCCCACTATTATGTGGCCTAGGAGCAATTTCATTTACTAAAACCTCTCCATTTTCAAGTAAAAATAACTCTACAGCTAAAATTCCAACCATTCCCAATTTGGTAATAACATCAATTGCAATATTATTTGCCTTTACTTCAATTTCATTAGAAATTGCTGCAGGAGCAAATAAGAACTCAACTAAATTAGCTTCCGGATTAAATTCACACTCAACTGTTGGAAACACTGCCGTATCCCCCTTCTCATTCCTAGCTACAATAACAGAAAGCTCTTTAGTGAAAGGAATCATTTTCTCTAAAACCGAGGGAACCTCAAACGCATTTTCAATATCTTCTTGTGATCTTAAAGGTTGAACACCTTTTCCGTCATATCCGCCTTTTCGCATTTTTTGCATATAAGGGAAAGATGAAATATATTGCTGGATTTCAGATTTTGAATCTATCATTTCAAAATCGGCAGTAGGTATATTATTTTCAGAATAGAATTGCTTTTGTAAACCCTTATCTTGAATAATCTCTAAAATGTGGGGTTGAGGAAAAATTTTTTTACCTCTTTTCTCCAATTCTTTTAATGCCTCAATATTTACATTTTCTATCTCAACTGTAATAATATCTTTATCTAATCCAAAATTTAATAAAGTCTCATAATCTGTTAAGCTTCCATGTGTAAAAGATGTTGCAATCGATTTACAAGGGGCTTCCACATCAGGATCTAAAGAATGAACTTGAACGTCAAAATTAATTGCTTCTTGAATAAACATTCTTCCTAACTGCCCTCCTCCGACCATACCTAATCGAAAAGAATTTCCGTACCATTTTCTTTGCATACAACAAAGATAATCGGATATTTTATTGTTAAAAAGAGTTTGTTGTGATTTTTTTTAGTGATAATTTTTAAGTTTTTTATATTTTTGCATTCTGTAATTAAACAACAAAGTGATTATAATAAATGAAAAGTCATTTGAAATCTTTCTAACAAAGGAAGAAATCAGCAATGAAATCCAACGTTTATCTTCGGTCTTAAACTCCGACTACAAAGGTAAAGATGTTGTTTTTATAGCTATATTAAATGGTTCGTTTATGTTCGCTTCCGATTTAATGAAAAACATTGATTTAAATTGCGAAATTACATTTGTTAAAGTTTCTTCATATGATGGAACAATTTCAACTGGAAAAGTGAATGAATTAATTGGATTAAATTCATCTATTACGAATAAACACATCGTAATTCTTGAAGATATTGTTGATACGGGATTAACAATTGATAGTATCCTTCCGATATTAGAAAAAGAAAATCCTTTATCTATCAAAATCTGCTCTTTGTTGTTTAAAAAAGAAGCTTTTAAAGGAATAACCCCTCCGCAATATATTGGCTTTACTATTCCAAATAAATTTGTAGTTGGCTTCGGCTTAGATTACAATGAAAAAGGAAGAAATTTAAGTGAATTATATCAATTGAAAAATAATTTAATTTAGAATATTTATGTTAAATATCGTATTATTCGGACCTCCGGGAGCAGGAAAAGGAACTCAATCTGAAAGACTTATTGAAAAATATGGATTAATTCATTTGTCTACAGGCGATATTTTTAGAGCTAACATTAAAGGGGAAACCGAACTTGGCGTATTAGCTAAAAGTTTTATAGATAAAGGGCAATTAGTTCCAGATGAAGTAACTATCAACATGTTAAAATCTGAAGTATTAAACCACAAAGATGCTAAGGGCTTTATTTTTGATGGATTCCCAAGAACAAATGCACAAGCTACTGCTTTAGATTCATTTTTATCAGAACAAAAAACTTCAATAACTGTTATGTTAGCTTTAGAAGTTGAAGAAAATGAATTAAAAGCACGCTTAACTAAACGAGCAGAAATTAGTGGACGAGCAGATGATGCTAATCCTGAAGTTATTGCAAATAGAATTAACGTTTATAACAACGAAACTGCACCAGTTAAAGATTTCTATCAGACACAAGGTAAATTTGTGTCAATAAATGGAATTGGAAGTATAGACGAAATTTCAACTAGACTTTATACTGCGATTGACAAGCATTAATTTTTCTACTAAACCAAATTTGAAGCGAGTTAATTTAACTCGCTTTTTTTATTTAAAAAATCTTCCGTTCAAGTTTAAGACAAAGTTCTTAGGTGACTTTCAAAAAAATAGTAACTTTGTACTCTTAAAATTTATTAATGGTTAATAAATAACCAAGCACAAACATTGCTCCTATGGCTTCAGATAATTTTGTTGATTACGTAAAAATTCATTGTCAATCAGGTAATGGTGGTGGTGGTTCTGCCCATTTCAGAAGAGAGAAGTACATTCCTCAAGGTGGACCAGATGGTGGAGATGGTGGACGTGGTGGACATATTATTCTTCGTGGAAATAGTCAACTATGGACATTGCTACATTTAAAATTCAACAAACATATCAAAGCAGGTCATGGTGGTCATGGAAGTGAAGCGTTAAAAAAAGGAAAACAAGGGGAAGACAAATACATTGAAGTTCCTATCGGTACTTTAGCACGTGATCCTGAAACTCAGGAAATTCTTTTTGAAATTACCGAAGATGGACAGGAACATATTTTAGTTCCCGGTGGAAGAGGTGGTTTAGGTAACAATAATTTTAAGTCATCTACATTTCAAACACCAAGATATGCTCAGCCTGGAGAATCAGGAAGAGAAGGTTGGCAAATTTTAGAATTAAAAATATTAGCAGATGTAGGTTTAGTAGGATTTCCAAATGCTGGAAAAAGCACTTTACTATCTGTTTTAACTACAGCGAAACCTGAAATTGGTGATTATGCATTTACAACATTAAGACCAAATTTAGGAATTGTTAAATACCGTGATTATCGTTCATTTATAATGGCAGATATTCCTGGAATTATTGAAGGTGCACATACAGGAAAAGGCTTAGGCTTACGTTTCTTAAGACATATCGAACGTAATTCATTATTATTGTTTATGATTCCTGCTGATAGTAATGATATTCATGCAGAATATAAAATTTTAATCAATGAATTAAAACAATACAACTCAGAATTACTATTAAAAGATAAATTACTTGCGATTACAAAATCTGACATGTTAGATGATGAATTAAAAGAAGCAATTGCTAAAGATTTGCCAAACATACCATATGTATTCATTTCTTCTGTTGCGGAACAAGGTCTGACAGAATTAAAAGATTTAATTTGGTCAAAATTGAATGATTGAATACTTTGAAAAAATTGATCAAACTATTGTTCTAACTGTAAACAGTTGGAACACTCCTTTCTTAGATAAAGTAATGTGGCTTGTTTCAGGTAAATTAACTTGGATTCCTCTTTATTTAGTTCTGATATATCTATCATTCAAAAAATTAGGTACTAAGAATACTTTGATTTTTATTTCACTTGCTATTACTGTTGTTGCTTTGAGTGATTTAAGTTGCACCTATTTGTTTAAAAAGGTCTTTCTTAGATATAGACCTTCACATAATTTACTATTAGAAAATAAATTACATCTCTATAGAGAATCTAACGGAAGTCTACATAGAGGTGGAAAATATGGTTTTATTTCTTCACATGCAGCGAACTTTTTTGGAATCGCAGTTTTTGCAGGATTAGTATTAAAAACCTATTTCAAAAAATTAATTTATATTTTATTATCTATTGGTTGTATAGTAGCTTTTTCTCGTTTATATTTAGGAGTACATTATCTTTCTGACATATTGGTTGGTGCGATTGTAGGTTCATTATATGCTGCAATTGTATATCAATTCATTTATAAAAATTACAAAAAATGAATTTAGGTACGTATTTAGCTATTTTCCTTGGTGGTGGATTGGGAAGTTTAATTAGGTATTTCTTTGGCGTTATTTCAAAAAAAATGATTCAAACAAATTTACCTTTTGGAACTTTTATTGCAAATATGATCTCATGCCTAATTGTTGGATTTATACTATTCCTTTTTAGAGATAAAATCCAACACAATACTTGGATCACACCCCTTTTCATAATTGGCTTTTGTGGAGGTTTAAGTACTTTCAGTACATTTAGCAATGAAACAGCAGAACTAATTAATCAGGGTAATTTATCTTGGGCAATAATCAATGTTATTACATCACTTTTATTTGGAATTGGAATGATTTATTGGTTACGATTTAAAATTTAACCTCTAAAAACCCAAGGTAAAACTTCTGGAATTTGGTCTAACGATTGAATATGGAAATCTCCTTTTCTTTGCCTCCTAACATTTGATGGATCAAATAAAATGGCTCTTAAACCAGCATTTAAAGCACCATGATAATCTACAATCAAATCATCACCAATCATAACGCTATCATTCGATTTCGCTTCAGCAATTTTTAATGCGTGATGAAAAACTTGTGGCGCAGGTTTACTAAACCCAACTTCCTCAGAACAAAGCACCACATCAAAATAAGGTTCGAAACCACAATTTTTTAATTTACGATACTGAACTTCTTTGAATCCATTTGTTATAATGTGTAAATTATAGCCTTCTTTTTTTAAATATTGTATTGTAGAAAGGGCGTTTGGGAAACAATTAATTTGATTTGGAGAAATCTCAATGTAGCCATTATTTAAATCCTCCGTTAATTTTAAATCAAAAATTTCAAAACGTTCTAAAGTTTTTTGAAAACGAGTTGATCTTAATTCATCTTTAGTGATTTTTTTCTTACCATAAGCAACCCATAAATCATTATTTATTCGCTTATAGGAATTGTAGAAATCATAAAAATTATTGATTTTCTGATCCAATGCTAATTCTTTAAACAAAATACGTAAAGCTTGTTGTGAATTTTTTTCAAAATCCCATAAAGTCCTGTCTAAATCAAAAAACAAATGTCGATTGGAATTCATTTCATTTATTTAAATAAACTTCCTGCAAAATAAGCAATTCCACAAGTCATAAAGCCATTTAGAAAAATACCAAGAATGATCATTGGATAAGTTTTTTTTTCTTTTCCGTAAAATTTTGCTGTTATTATTGTACCTATAGGAATAGATAAAAAAAGAGGTGCATAAAACGCAACCCCATAAATACCTAATTTCCTTTTCATTTTTACAACAAATTTATTGGACTTAGTAAATTTCTTTTTAAATGGTAAAGTTTTTCCTTGTTCGTTTGCTTTTTTAATTTGAGCTACTCTTTTTGCTTGTGCTTTGTTCATGAAAAACTCACTCATAAAATAAAACATCGTTGCACTTAAAACCGCACCAGCGACACAAGAGACATATGTCTCAAAAAAAGTTAATTCCGCTGCAGGTCCTCCAAATGGAGCGAAAAGAAATTTAATCATCGAAAGCAAAAAGA
>CALPVI020000153.1 GCA_943326975.2 Actinomyces viscosus
AAAAAAAATACCATGGATTTTAATATTGAGGGAAAATATTCACTAAAATTAAATTATTGCCCTCAATGTACCGATTTATTTAATAAAAATGGAAATTGTATTATACCAAGAGTTTATGTAAGTTGCGGTATTAATGAACCTCTTAGAAAAATACAGATTGATTACAAAACAGAAATAAAAATAAATCCTGACTTCCAATTAAAGTCGAACACAGAATTAAAAAATGTTGAAATTTCAGACCCCTGTGAAATATCCGTTTTCAAATATGATGCTTCTAAAACATTAAAAGAAGAAATTACGAAAGCTTTAAATGATTTAGAAAAAGATATAGATAAAGAGATTGGTAAAGTGGATATTAAATTTGAAGCTAACAAAGCTTGGAAATTACTAACTGAACCAATCGCAATTGGTAATTACGGTTTTTTATATGCCAATCCCAATAGTATCGACATTCAAGAATTGACATTTAACTCAACTTATGCAAATATTGAACTTGCACTTGGTCTAAAACCAATACTGACAAGTAATCTTCAGTCGAATACTACACCAAAAAAAGAACTACCAAAACTATCAAAAGTTACCGACAACAAAGGATTTAATCTAGCACTAGATATCTATGCTCAATATGATTCCTTAAGTAAAATAATAACTACTGAAATAAAAGGAACTGAAATCGAAATAAAAAAGAAAAGGGTAGTTTTCAACTCTTTTAAAATCTATGGAGCAGATCAAAACAAATTAAATTTTGAAATTGAATTTTCAGGAAGTAAAAATGGTCGCTTATATTTAAACGGAACTCCTACTTTCGATAAAAACACACAAACTATTTCTTTTCCTGACTTAGAATTTGATTTAAAAACAAAAAGTGCTCTGCTAAAATCAGCTAAATGGCTCTTTAGTGAAAAAATAACAAATGAATTGAGAAAGTTAACTATTTTTAATGTGGAAAATTCATTAGTAACAATAAAAAAATCATTAAATAAAGAAATTAATCGTGGGTTTGAACCATCCCTTTTACTCAAAGGGAGCATCGATAAAATTGAAATTGAATCTATTTACCCATCTTTCAACGAGTTAATCTTAAGAATAAACTCAAGTGGGCAAGTTTCCCTTGAATTATAATAAATTTTATTTCATTTTACATTTTTTTTGTAACTTGTGTTTCTGTAGTATAAGATAACTATGAAAAAATATTTACTATTATTACTGATTCTTATAAGTAATTTATGCTTATCTCAAGAATACAATGACAATTCAGAATCCATTTCTGACTGCAATGGTGCAATGAACATTTTAGAACCAGGTTCATTCTCTATTCAATTGACAAGTAAAGCCGGTAGAGAAAATGACCTCTCAAATTACCCAGTATTAAATGACTCAAAAGAATTCAACTCTGTTTGGTGTTCATTTATAGCACCATTTGATGGTATATTATATTTAGATGCATTTATTCAAAATGAAAATTTAGAAATGGTAATTTTTGAACAAGCAGATTATGACCCTTGTGAAGAAATAAAAAAAGGAAAAGCTGAAATTGTTCGACTAATTCAAAATACAAACTCAAATAAAATCGGACTTTCTTATGATACCTTACAAGGATTCTTATATCCTTTAAATCTAAAAGAAGGATCAAAAATTAAAATTCTATTTAATACAAAATCAAAAAACAAAAGTGTAATTAAATTGAATTTAAAATTTGAACCAAGCAATGTAAACGAAATTAAAGCAGAATCAAAAATAGTTGATAAAAGAATAAAAAATCAAACCAATAAGACAATTTCAATTTTTGTTCGTGATGTTACAAACGGAAAACCAATTATCTCAAATTTAACAATCGAAGGTCTGAAAGAAGACGCTTTGTATTCTGGTAGTGATTTCTTTTTTCCAATAGAAAAGAATGGCCGTATTAAAATCAAATGCGATGCAATAGGTTACTTTTTTGCAGATAGAAATGAAAATATTCTATTAGAAGATAATATGGAATTAACCATTTGGTTAGACCCAGTTGCTAAAGGTAAAACTCTACAAATAGAAGAAATTGAATTTTTCCCAGGTACTAGTGATTTTATGCCTAAAGCAGAACCTAAATTAAGGCGATTAAAAGATTTTATGGCTTTGAATTCAGATGTTAAAATCGAAATTCAGGGACATGTATTTCATATTGGAGAAAATACGTATGCTGCTCAAAAACTTTCTGAATCTAGAGCTAAAAGAGTTTTAACTTATTTAGCAGATAATGGTATTGATAAAACAAGAATGACAGCTATCGGTTATGGTAATTTAAAACCTATCATTGCATTACCTAGATTTGCATATGAAGAACAAAAAAATAGACGCGTTGAAATAAAAATAACAAACTAAAAAAAGGAAGAGTTTCCCCTTCCTTCACTTATCTATTTAAATAAAATTATATTGTAACAATATCTTTTTCTTTTAATTCAATTAAATCATCTATTTTTTTAACAAAAACATTTGTAATGTTTTGAATTTCAATTTCTGCGCTTTTTACTAAATCTTCAGATAGACCATCATTTTTCAAATCTTTGATCATATCCATTGCATCTTTTCTATGATTACGAATAATTACTTTTCCATTCTCACCTTCTGCTTTTGCTCTTTTTACTAAATCGCGTCTTCTTTCTTCATTCAATGGTGGAACATTAATAATTAACATTTCTCCATTATTTTGAGGTGCAAAGCCTAAATTTGCATTGATAATACCTCTAGAGATATCATTTAAAACGTTTTTCTCCCAAGCTTGAACAGTTATTGTTCTAGCATCTAAAGTACCAACATTTGCAACTTTAGATATTGGTGTCATAGTTCCATAATATTCAACCATAACACCTTGCAACATGCTTGGTGATGCTTTACCAGCTCGAATTTTTGTTAATTCGAAATCTAAATGTTCAAGTGTTTTATTTGACGAACTTTTAAATTCATCATAAATTAACTGTAAATCTTCAATCATAAAATAAGCTTATTAACTAACAATAGTACCTACTTGATTCCCTTCTAATAATTTTCTTAAATTACCAGGAGTATCCATATCAAAAACGATAATAGGCAAATCATTTTCTTTACATAATGTAAATGCCGTCATATCCATAACTTTTAAATCTTTTTTGAATACATCATCAAACGAAATAGCATCGTATTTTGTAGCTGTTTTATCTTTTTCAGGATCTGCCGTATAAATTCCATCTACACGAGTTCCTTTTAAGATTACATCCGCATTTACTTCAATTGCTCTTAATGAAGCTGCAGAATCTGTAGTAAAAAATGGATTACCTGTACCAGCTCCAAAAATTACAACTCTTCCTTTTTCTAAATGACGAACTGCTCTTCTTCTTACAAATGGTTCTGCAATTTCTTTCATCTCAATTGCTGATTGTAAACGAGTACTAACACCTACTTTTTCTAGAGCTGCTTGCAAAGCCATGCTATTAATCATGGTCGCTAACATCCCCATATAATCTCCGTGAGTTCTATCCATTCCTCCTTGTTCAGCCTGAACACCTCTAAAGATATTACCTCCACCAATTACAATAGCAACTTCTACACCTAAATCACGAATTTCTTTGATTTCTTCAGCATAATTATTTAGACGATTATTATCAATTCCAAATTGTTTATCACCCATTAGTGACTCTCCACTAAGCTTTAAAAGAATTCGTTTATATTTCATGTTGCGTTTTTTTGAGACAATGCAAATATAACTATTTTAGTCTGTAAGAAACAATACTAAAATTAGTTTATCAAACATAAATTCACAAAAAAAGGCTGAATCTATGATTCAGCCTTTTTCAATATTCTTATTTAAGACTAGCTTAAAGAGAAACGTTTGAATTCAACAACTGTTAATCCTTTTTCTGATGTAGATAAGAATTGTTCAACTGTTAATTTGTTATCTCTAATAAACTGTTGGCTTAATAAAGTACTTTCTTGAAAGAATTTGTTTAATCTTCCTTGAGCGATTTTCTCAGCCATTTCAGCTGGTTTACCTTCTTGGATTGCTAATTCTTTACCTACTTCTAATTCACGTTCAATTGTACGAGAATCAACTCCGTCTTTATTTAAAGCGATTGGATTCATAGCTGCAACTTGCATAGCTACTTGTTTACCAGCCTCTTCAGCATCATTAGAGTTACTATTTAAAGCAACTAATGTTGCTAATTGGTTACCTGGGTGGTTGTAAGAAACAACTTTATCAGCTGCAACTTTAGAATATCCAGAGATAACTAATTTTTCACCAATAACGCCAATTTGCTCAGTAATTTTCTCTTCAATAGTTAATTTCGCATCATAAGATAATGCTAATAACTCCTCAACAGAATTTGGTAAATTCGCCAATGCTAAATCAACGATTGATTGAACAAAATTTCTGAAGTTTTCATTTTTCGCAACGAAATCAGTTTCACAGTTTAATGTTAAAATAACACCAATACTACCTTCACCATTTGTTTGAGCGAAAATTACACCTTCTTTTGCCTCATTCTCACCACGTTTCGCAGCAATTTTTTGACCTTTTTTACGTAAAATATCGACTGCTTGTTCGAAATCTCCATTTGCTTCAACTAACGCATTTTTGCAGTCCATCATACCTGCACCTGTTTGTTGACGTAATTTATTTACTTCTGAAGCTGTGATTGCCATAGCTAAAATTTATTTAAAAATTAATCTTCTTTTGTTTTTGCTTCACCTTCTTGAGCTACTTCTTCATTTTTAGCAGCTTTTGCTTTTGGTGTTGCCTCTTCGTCAGAGTCAGTTTTATCTTTAGAGTTTTTACGCTCATCTAAACCTTCTTTGATCGCTCCAGTAATCGCTTCTAAAACAACAGCAATAGATTTTGTTGCATCATCATTAGAAGGAATTGGAAAATCAACTAAACGAGGGTTAGAGTTTGTATCAACCATAGCGAAAGTAGGAATACCTAATCTCTTAGCTTCAGCTAATGCAATGTGCTCTTTTAAAATGTCAACGATGAAAATAGCAGCTGGTTGACGAGTCATATCAGCGATAGATCCAAAGTTTTTTTCTAACTTCTCTCTTGTACGAGTTTTGAATAATTTCTCTCTTTTATTCAAAGTTTCCCAAGTTCCATCCGTTTTCATTTTGTCAATTGTTGACATTTTACGGATAGATTTTCTTGTAGTTTGGAAATTTGTCAACATACCACCTGTCCATCTTTCAGTTACAAATGGCATATTCAATTCTTTCACTTTATCAGTGATGATTTCTTTAGCTTGTTTTTTTGTAGCAACAAAAAGAACTTTTTTACCCGACTTAGCAATTTGTTTCATTGCCGCACACGCTTGATCAAGATGTGCA
>CALPVI020000154.1 GCA_943326975.2 Actinomyces viscosus
GCTTGGTATAATTTATTATCTTACTATAAAAAAGACGCTCCTAAATTGGTGGTATCTAATGTGATTATAACTAATTACATTAATTCACATGAAATAATAACATTTCTAAAAAATCAAAAACCAGATTTAATTATTGTTTCAGGTACAAGTTTAATCAAAAAAGAAATTTTAGAGTTAGAAGTCACATCTGGTATTTTGAATTTACATACTGGTTTATCTCCTTACATAAAGGGAGGTCCGAATTGTACAAATTGGTGTTTGTCAATTAATAAACCTGAATTTATAGGAAATACAATCATGTGGATTGATGCAGGTATTGATTCAGGAAATATTTTTTTTACTGAAAAAACAGATATTTCAAAATGTAAATCGTTTAATCATTTGCATCTTGTTGTGATGGAACATGCTCATGAATTGTATATTAGAGCAATTGATCAATTAATTAAAGGGAATTTAAATAATGTTCCACAAGATGAAATCGCGAAAGGGAAAGTTTTTTACACTAAAGAATGGGGATTCCGAGCAAGAATTAATTTATTACTTAATTTGATTAATCTAAAAAAAAGATTGTCAAAAAAAATAAATGAAAATAATATTGTTGAAATTAATAAAATACTCGATTAATTTTAAGTTCCCCTCTTTTCTTATTTATTATTCGTATTTTAATACTTCTCATATATTGGTTTTGTCTTTATACAAAACAGAAAAAAATTCCTAAATTTGAATCATGTGTGGAATAACAGGATTTGCTGATTGGAGAAAGAAATCATCGGAACAGATATTGGTTCAGATGAATACGACCCTTCATCACAGAGGACCAGATAGTGGAGATCAAAAATTATTTGAAAAAGAAGATTTTCAAGTTGGATTAGCCCATAGGAGATTAGCGATTATCGATGTAACTGAAACCGGTCAACAGCCGATGCAGTTTCATCATTTATGGATCACTTACAATGGTGAAGTATACAATTTTGCTGAAATCAAAGAAGAATTAATTTCTTTAGGTCATCATTTTAAAAGCCATTCAGATACAGAAGTAATACTTCATGCTTACTCACAATGGGGCGAAAAATGTTTAGATAAATTCATCGGAATGTTTGCCTTTGTAATTTATGATACAAGCAAAGAAGAATTATTTTGTGCAAGAGATAGAGCAGGAGTAAAACCATTTTTTTATTTTTTTAAAGATGGATTATTTTTATTTTCCTCAGAATTAAAATCGTTTCACAAACACCCAGATTTTCAGAAAGAAATTTGTTTAGATGCTGTTGCAGCTTTCATGCAATATGGTAATGTTCCAACTCCACACTCTATATTTAAGAATACGTTTAAATTAAAACCGGGACATACGCTTAGAATTTCGCTGAAACAAACTGATTCACAAGAAACAAAGCAATATTGGAATGTATATGATGCATACAATCAACCCAAAACTTCGATTTCTTTTGAAGAAGCAAAACAAGAAACTGAAAAAGTAATACAATCAGCATGTGACTATCGAATGGTGGCAGATGTGCCAGTTGGTGTATTCTTGAGTGGAGGATATGATAGTGCTTGTGTAACCGCTTTGTTGCAAAAAGATAGAACTGAGAAATTAAAAACATACACAATAGGTGTTCCAGATATAGGTTTAAATGAAGCTCCTTATGCAAAAGATGTGGCCAATCATTTGGGAACAGATCATACAGAGATTTATTGCACAGAAAAAGAAGCAATTGATTTAATACCTGAATTATCTTTTTATTACGATGAACCTTTTGCTGATAGTAGTGCTTTACCGACAACCTTGGTAAGTAAATTAGCAAGAAAAGAGGTGACTGTTGCTTTGAGTGCTGATGCAGGAGATGAAATTTTTGCAGGATACAATCGATATGATTATTTATTACGATACGGAAAAAAAATTCAAGCAATACCAAGTTTTGCAAGGTTTTCTATGACAAAATTGATGAACCTTGTTCCGTCAACATCAATACCGGTTTTAAAACACAAATATAATTTTCACAATCGTTACGAAAAATTAAAGGGCATTCTTCAAGATCCTTCTTCAGAACGAATCATGTTGAGTTTAAGCCAGCAATTTACTGATAAACAATTAAGCGATTTACTATTATTCCCTATAAATCAGCTTGAAACAGCTTATTTAAGTAAGGAGTTAGAGAAAAATCATTCATCACCATTAGCTTATATGATGGCGATCGATTATCAAACCTATTTAGTGGATGATATCCTTCAAAAAGTAGACAGGGCAACTATGACGGTTAGTTTAGAGGGAAGAGAACCTTTTTTAGATCACCGAGTAATTGAGTTAGCAGCGACTTTACCAAATGAATATAAATATTATAATGGTTCGAAAAAGCATATTGTCAAGGAAATAGTTCATCAATATATACCCAAAGAATTGATGGATAGACCTAAAATGGGTTTTGCAATTCCAATTGCAAATTGGATGACGAACGAACTTAGAGATTATGTAGAATCATACATAAACAAAGAAGTCATCAAAGAGCAAGGGATATTTCGATGGGAATATGTTGAAAAAATGAAAAATGATTTCTTTAATGGTAAAAAGGAATACGATTTAAAAATGTGGTATTTGCTAATGTTTCAAACATGGTACGCACGTTGGATGAACTAAGAAGTTGATGATGACTGAAAATTACAATTCAAAACAAATACTTTATCTATCGTATGATGGTATGACAGATCCGTTGGGTCAGTCACAAGTATTGCCTTATTTAGTTGGGTTAACAAAAGAAGGATACACATTTCATTTAATCAGTTTTGAAAAACAACAACGTTTCGAACAACACAAAGAACACATTCAGAAAATTTGTGATGAAAATGGAATACATTGGTATCCGAATAAATATTCACCAAGTTCACCTTTAATATCTACCGTTTGGGATGTGATGCAAATGAGTAAATTGGCTTTTTCGCTACATCAAAAATATAAATTCGAACTTGTTCACTGTAGAAGTTATATCTCAGCTTTGGTTGGTCTTTCATTAAAGAAAAAGAAAAACGTAAAGTTTGTTTTTGATATGAGAGGATTCTGGGCGGATGAAAGAGTCGATGGAGGATTATGGAGTTTGAAACACCCAGTATTTAAATTTGTATATAATTTTTTCAAAAAGAAGGAAATTCAATATTTCAAAAAATCGGATTATACTATTTCCTTGACGCACAATGGAAAAAATGAAATTGAATCTTGGAAAGAATTAAAAAATGATTTACCTAAAATTCAAATAATTCCATGTTGCGTTGATTTAGAACTTTTCAATCAAGAAAAAATCTCGTTTGATCAAAAAAATGAACTTAGAAATAAATTAAATTTAAAACAAGATGATTTTGTTTTGGGATATGTCGGTTCGATAGGAACATGGTATATGTTGCCTGAAATGTTAGATTATTTTAAAATATTGAAAACAGAAAATCCAAAAGCAAAATTTCTATTTGTGACAGGAGAAAAACCTTCAACAATTATAGATTTAGCTTTCGAAAAAAACATTTCAAAAGAAGACATTGTCATAACATCTTGCCTACACAAAGAAGTACCATTAAACATTTCTATTTTCGATACATCCATATTTTTTATTCGACCAACATTCTCCAAAAAAGCATCATCACCAACAAAACAAGGCGAAATTATGGCGATGGGGATACCATTAGTTTGTAATTCTGGTGTAGGTGATACAGATTTTGTAGTTGAAAAATACAGCGCGGGTAAAGTAATCAAAGAATTTAATGACGAAACTTACCTAAAAAGTATTCAAACAGAGATTGAAATAGACAAAGAATTAATCAAACAAGGTGCAAAAGAATTTTATTCATTAGAAGCAGGAGTAAAAAAATATCTTGAAGTTTATAAAAGTCTAAAGTCTAATATCTAGAATCTAGAATAATGAAAACAATAATAGTAACAGGAGGCGCAGGATACATTGGTTCACATACAATCATTGAATTAATAGAAAATACAAATTATAGAGTTGTTTCAATAGATAATTTTTCCAATTCATTTCCAAAAACCTACGAACGAATAGAAAAAATTACAGGTGTTAAAATTGATCACTACGATATTGATTTGTGTGATAAACAAGCTGTGAAAGAAGTATTTCAAAAAGAAAATGAAGTAGAAGGTATAATTCATTTTGCTGCATTTAAGTCTGTTCCTGAATCTGTTGAAAATCCTTATAAATATTTTCATAATAATTTCGAATCGTTATTAAATGTGGTTGAAATCGCATTAGAAAAAAACATATCGAATTTAATTTTTTCATCATCTTGTTCAGTATATGGAAATATCTCTTCACTACCTGTGAATGAAGAAACACCATTTAACAAAGCAGAATCTCCTTATGCTTACACCAAGCAAGTTGGAGAAGAAATGTTGATTACCTATACAAATAGATTTAAAAATTTACAAGTTGCCGCATTACGTTATTTTAATCCAGTTGGCGCACATGTTTCAGGATTAAACGGGGAATTACCAATACACAAACCAACAAGCTTAGTACCAGTAATTACACAAACGGCCATAGGAATCATAGAACAAATGGCTGTTTTTGGAGATGATTATATAACAAGAGATGGATCTTGTATTAGAGATTATATTCATGTTACAGACATTGCCCAAGCACATATAAAAGCATTAGAGTACTTAGTTGAACAAAAAAACAAATCTAATTTCACAGTAATCAATTTAGGTTCAGGAGAGGGGGTAAGTGTATTTGAAGCAATAGAGGCATTTGAAAAAGCGACAGGAGAGAAGTTAAATTACATCGTAAAACCAAGAAGAGAAGGTGACGTAGAAGCTATTTATTCAGACACAACTAAAAGTCAAAAAGAATTAAATTGGAAAACCACCCACACAATCGAACAAATGATGTCATCAGCATGGAAGTGGCAACAAAATTTAGAGAAAGAAGAAAGAAAATAAGTTAGGAAGTCAAATTTAACAGTTAAAAAATTTACAAATATAAATTAAGCAAAGAGTGGAGTTGAATTTATTAGACTGAGTATACTCGAACTTTATAAAACTGAGAGTTCTATGTAAACCAAATCAAAAGTCTAATATTTAAAATCTAGCAACTAATATCTAGCATCTAATATCTAGTATCTAATATCTAAAGTCTAATATCTAAAGTCTAATGTCTAGCATCTAATATCTAGCATCTAATATCTAATATCTAATAAAAGTTTGACTCAAAAATCGTATCTTTGCAACGGCGATTACTGAAAATAAAATAAAATGAAAATACTAATTACAGGAGGAGCAGGTTTTGTTCCGAGTTCTACAGCAGATA
>CALPVI020000155.1 GCA_943326975.2 Actinomyces viscosus
CGAGAAACTAATACAAATGATGTTCCAGATGCTGACATTCGGGCTGTACGTCCATTTCTATGAACAAAACTTTGTTTTGTAGTAGGTAAATGATAATGTATAATATATTTAATCTCTGGGATATCCAAGCCACGAGCGGCCAAATCAGTAGTTACCAAAAAGTTGGAAGTTCCATTTCTAAATTTAATCAATGTTCTCTCTCTTTCAGCTTGTTCTAAACCTCCATGAAAAAAGGTAACGACTATACCTAAATCAGCCAAAAACTCTGCAACTCTTTCTACCGGTTCTCTATGGTTACAAAATATAATAGTTGGTTCATTTGCATTGTGACAAATCAATTCAAAAAGCGATTGTAATTTATCTCTTTCATCAGAGATTACTTTTTTGATTGTAAGATTTATTGTTTTTTCAGTTAAAAAATTTACTTCAATAGGATCTTTTATCCCTGTAAAAGTGGGAATATCATCCATTTGAGTCGCTGAAATCAACATTCGCTTCTGAATTCCTGAAGTATTTGATAAAATGTATTCCATTTGATCATGGAATCCCATTTCTAACGATTTATCAAATTCATCTAAAATCAATGTTGTGACTGATTCTAAATCTAAATTTCCACGATGAATATGATCACAAATTCTCCCTGGAGTACCTACCAAAACAGCTGGTGCTTGTGAAAAATTATTTTCCTCAACTTTTATCGAGTGACCACCATATGAAGCATTTATTTTAAAATTTGTTCCCAATGATTTAAAAACTTCTTCAATCTGAATTGCCAACTCTCTCGTTGGAGTTATAATTAAAGCTTGAATATACCCTGTATCTGCTTTTAAAAACGAAAGAAGAGGTAATAGAAAAGCTAAAGTTTTACCTGAACCCGTTGGAGATAATAGAATACAATCTTGATCGGTTTGATTAACCTCAATTGATTTTATTTGCATCTCATTTAAAGATGCTATTTTCAAGTTTTTTAATGCTTGTTCAATGTTTTTTTCCATAGTACTTATTCTTCTTAAAAGAACATGAGGGAACTAAATAAATAACTTTATTTTAAATTCCCTCATCTTTTTATTTTAATTTCTACCTAGTAATCCAAGTTTCAATCTATTTACGATCTCCACTCCAAGACCATTTTTTCTTTTTGGTTCTTTCTTCATTTGGAGTTTGCGATGTATTGTTTTTTCTATTAGGAGCAGTTTGCTGCTTATTTGCTGCCATCGCTGCCTTTTTCTTTTTGTTCGGTTTTGCTGGTTTCTCAGCAACTGGTGGAACTAAATTTTGCGCTGGATATGGATTTTCAGTTACGACCGGAATTTTAATCGATATCAATTTTTCTATATCTTTTAAATAAGGTCTTTCCTCTATATCACAAAACGAAATCGCTTTCCCTTTTGCTCCTGCTCTACCTGTTCTTCCAATTCGATGAACATATGTCTCAGGCACATTAGGAATATCAAAATTAATGACAAAAGCCAATTCATCAATATCAATACCTCTTGCTGCAATATCTGTAGCTACTAATACTTTAATTGTTTTGTTCTTGAAATTATTTAATGCATTTTGACGCGCATTTTGTGATTTATTTCCATGAATCGCTGCTGCTTTAATTTCTTTTTTGGACAAATAAGTTACAATCTTGTCTGCACCATGCTTCGTTCTTGTGAATACTAAAACAACATCATCAATTTCAGTTGACAAAATATGGACTAATAATTCTCTTTTAACCTTAGCATCAACAAAATAGATTTCTTGTTGAATCGTTTCTGCTGTGGATGAAATTGGAGTTACTTCTACTTTTTGCGGATTATTCAAAATTGATCCTGCTAATTGCATTATAGTAGGCGGCATTGTTGCGGAAAAAAACAATGATTGTCTTTCTGAAGGAATGACCCTTAAAATTTTTTGTACATCGTGGATGAAACCCATATCCAACATTCTATCTGCTTCGTCTAAAACAAATAATTCGATATGTGATAGTTTTATAATTCCTTGCGATACTAGATCTAACAATCTACCTGGTGTTGCGACCAAAATATCCACTCCTGCTCTTACAGCATTTGCTTGTGAATTTTGAGGTACTCCTCCAAAAATAACTGTATGTTTCAAATTTAAATTTCTACCATAACTTGCAAAACTTTCACCTATTTGTATTGCTAATTCTCTTGTTGGAGTAACGATTAAGGCCTTTATTCTTCTTGCTCCTTTTTCTTCATTCTTTTTTGTAGAAAGCAATTGTAAAATTGGAATCGCAAAAGCTGCTGTTTTACCTGTCCCCGTTTGGGCACAACCTAACAAATCAATCCCTTTTAATAAGATTGGAATAGCTTGTTGTTGAATTGGGGTTGGTTTTTCGTATCCTTCCGATTTTAATGCTTTTAAAATCGGGTCAATAATTTCTAATTGTTCAAATAACATAGTACTCTGATTCTCCTATACATTCTAAAATCAGAATTATATGAAGATTTAATAGTACAAAGATACCAAAAAGGATTCGATTTAGGCACAAAAAAAAAGGCTGTCATAAATGACAGCCTTTTCAATATTTGTTAATCAATTAATTATTTAATAATAACTTTTTGATTGTAAGTATTGTTGTTTGCATTGATGTTTAAGAAATATACACCTGCATTTAATCCTTTAACATTTAAAGTTTCAACTGCATTAGAAGCATTTCTTGTTTCAATTACTTTACCTTCAGTAGAAACTAAAGTAATAACTGCATTTTCAACATTTAACTCAACATTTAACATATCATTTGCTGGGTTTGGATAAACTGAGAATACAGAAGATGCATTTTCATTCAATTCTGAACAGTTAACAATTGTAACTGCATTTGAAGCTGGAGAAGTACATCCGTTAGCTGTATTAGTTACTGTGTAAGTTGCTGCAGTAGAAGTATTGATTGAACTTCCTGAACCTGCATTGCTCCAAGCATATGTACCTGCACCTGGAGAATTTACAGAAATTGTTGCAGAAGAACCTCCACAAACACCAATTGCACCACCAATTGTTGGTGTACCACCTGTTGCAGCAATAACTGGAGCTGATGGGATAGCGTTAACTGTAATAGTAAAAGTTGCAGTATCTCTTTGAGTTGTAGAAATAGTCCAAGCTGAAATTGAAGCTATAGCCTTAGCTGTAAATGTACCTGCAGTTGTATATTTTTTACCTCCCTTTAATGTTGTAGAAGTAGTAAAAGTAGAACCTGCATTTGCATCATAATTATATTTTGTAGGTAAAAATGGTGAACCATTAACTAATTGACTCCATTTAAAATAACTAAAGATAGGATTTGTCAAATGTCCATTTGCAGAAGTAAATGTTACACTATCACCAACACAAATATTATTATCATTTACTGAAAATTTGTTTCTTAAAGTATAAGAAACCATAGGTACAATGTAAAAATCATAACCATCATTAATTGAACCTAAGATAGATGAATAAGAAGGTGCATATGCCAATGTTGCTGCATCACCTAAAAATGGAATAGTTGCATTATAAGTTACTGCTGAAGAAGCTCCTGAAATAAAAGAAACATCTTGACCATTTAAATAAGAATTTGTTTTTGCAATTTGAAAACTATCTGCAACAGTATTCATATCAAAAACTACATAAACTGAATCATTAGATTTTATTGGAGATGCAAATGTTGCCGTTTGGTAAGCCAATGAGGTAGATGCAGTAACATTTGTTGTACCCAATAATGTTGTAAAATCTTTAGCAAATACAGAAACTTTAACTGTAGAACCACCTGATTTCAAACCTTTACCTATGAAGTAAATTTTATTTAAAGACAAAGTATCATACAATGGAATACCTTGAACAGGTCTTTGCCAATATGCATTTGCTCCTGCTCCTTTTTCTTTTACTGTATAAGTCCAAACTTGACCAGAATCTAAACCATTAGCATAAGTAACACCCAAAGCAGTATTAATTTCTGTAGTTTGTCTGAAATGGTTTTCTTCATAATAATATGAATAATCTACAATCGCAGGATTGTTTTTTTCTTTAACAATTGCAGGTAATTTTTTGTCAGCAATTGTTGATTTAGTTAATTCATTTTTTTCTTTAAATGCATTTTGTCCAAAAGAAATTGCTGAAACTAAAGCAGTCAAAGATAATAGTAAAATTTTCTTCATAAATTTAATTTTTATAGTTAATATTAAATATCAATGTCAAAAATAACTAACAAATTTGTTTTATCCAAAAGCAAAAAAAACAATTTAACCAAAATACCAACTAAAAATCTAAAAATGAACTATATAAACCATATATTTAAATCGTAAGAAGTTACAAAATGGGGTAAAATGTTATGCTAGTTTATCCTATCAAAGTCGTAAACAACGCCTGATTTTCATTCAAATATTCGTAGGTAAAATTTAATTCTTTCATCTTACCAATCAATGAATCAAAATCTCTTGGATCTTTTAATTCTACGCCAACGATAACTGGTCCACTTTCACGGTTGTTCTTTTTAGAGAATTGGAAATAGGTAATATCATCGTTTTCGCCTAACACTTCTGTTACAAATAATCGAAGTGCTCCTGGTCGTTGAGGAAATTGAATTAAGAAATAATGTTTTAATCCTTCGTAAAATAAAGAACGTTCTTTTATTTCCTCTGTTCGCATGATATCATTGTTACTTCCGCTGACAACACATACCACATTTTTTCCTTTAATATCTTCTGCAAAGAAATCCAACGCAGAAATTGTCAATGCACCTGCTGGTTCAACTACAATCGCTTCTTCATTATATAGACTTAATATAGTTGTACATACTTTCCCTTCTGGTATACTGATCACATCATCTAATTTCTCTTTGCAGATTTCAAATGTTAAATCACCAACGCGTTTTACAGCAGCTCCATCAACAAATTTATCAATGTGTTCTAAAGTAGTATTCACATCGTTTTGTATCGATTCTTTCATCGAACTCGCTCCAGCTGGTTCAACACCTATCAGCTTAGTTGAAGGGCTTAAAGCTTTAAAAACAGTACTTACACCTGCAGCTAATCCACCTCCACCAATTGGAATGAATAAATAATCGATTTTCTCTTTGCAATCATTTAAGATTTCAATTCCAACAGTACCTTGACCTGCAATTACTAAATTATCGTCAAAAGGATGAATAAATGCTTGGTGTTTTTCTTGTGAAAATTTTAAAGCTTCCGCATAAGCATCATCAAAAGTATCACCTCTTAAAACGACATCAACCCATTGTTTACCAAAAAGCTGTACTTGCTTAATTTTCTGTTTGGGAGTAGTCAAAGGCATAAAAATCGTTCCTTTAATACTCAATAA
>CALPVI020000156.1 GCA_943326975.2 Actinomyces viscosus
CAACAACTTGTACAGTAATTTTTTCTAATCTCATTATTTATATTTTTCTGTTGCAGTTCTAAGTTTTTCAATTTCTAATTTTTCCATTTGTAACATGGCTTGTATCCCTTCGGGAAATCGAATGAATTCTCCTAAATTTGTTGGAACAACTTGCCAAGAAAGACCAAATTGATCCGTTAACCAACCACATTTATTTGGTTTACCGTTTTCAAGTAATTTGTTCCAATAGTAGTCAATTTCTTCTTGTGATTTGCATGAAATGAAAAAAGAAACCGCTGGTGTAAATGTATATGTAGGACCACCATTTATTGCATTGAATCTTTGACCATTCATTTCAAATGAAGCCCCAAAAACTTTTCTTAGTTCTCCTTCGCCTATTGTTTGGATAGAGTTTAATTTAAAATTTTTAAAAATTGATTCGTAAAATTTAATCGCACTTTCTAAATTATTATCAAACCAAAGAAAAGGGATAATTGAATTTGTTGCATCTTTTATGTCCATATCGATAAATATATTTAATATATTTGAATTTAAATTAGAATACTATGAGAAAATCAATTACCCTATTTTTATTTACACTGAATTTATTAATCACTTTCGCTCAAAACGATAGTAGCCTTATTAATTCTAATAATGAACAAGAAATTAAGTTTAGTGGTTACATAGAAACTTACTATTCATATGATATAAACAATCCTTCAAATCATCAAAAATCAAATTACATCTATTCTCATAATAGAACAAATGAATTTAATTTAAATCTTGGGTTTATAAAAGCAGCGTATTCGTCAAAAAAAGTAAAAGCAAATTTAGCTTTGATGGCAGGTACTTATTCAAATGCAAATTTAGCAGCTGAAGATGGTGTATTAAAGAATATTTATGAAGCGAATATAGCAGTAAAACTTAGTAAAAATTCAGAAACATATGTTGAAACAGGTGTTTTCTCATCACATATTGGATTTGAAAGTGCGATAAGTAAAGATTGTTGGACACTAACTAGAAGTATTTTTGCTGAAAATTCTCCATATTATGAATGTGGTATTCGTTTAAATCATACTTCAAAAAATGAAAAATGGTTTGTGAGTGGTTTATTGTTAAATGGCTGGCAACATATAAATAGAAAAGACGGTAATAATGCATTAGCATTAGGCCATCAATTAACATGGAAACCTTCTGAAAAAGTAATGATTAATAGTAGTTCTTTTGTTGGAAGTGATACTCCTGATACAAATAGAATGATGCGTTATTTTCATAATTTTTATGGTCAATTTCAAGTTTTTAAAAATGTAGGTTTACAAATAGGTTTGGATTATGGTATACAACAAAAATTAAAAAATAGTTCAAGCTATTCTTCTTGGTATGCTCCTGTTGGTATTTTACGAATTAAAGCATCTGAAAATATTAATCTTTCATTGAGAACTGAAATGTATGTAGATAAAGATCAGGTAATGGTAACTACAGGGACAACAAATGGATTTCAAATTGCTGGTATTTCATTAGGTTTTGATTACAAGATTTCTGAAAATGCCGTTTGGAGAATTGAAGGAAGGGAATTAGCTGTTAAAGATCAATTATTTAACTTAGGTAATAAATCTTTTGGTAAAAATTATACTTTTACAACTTCATTTGCAGTTTCTTTTTAGTGTTAAAGTATTTCAGCGATTTTTAAATCTATTGGAGAAGTTATTTTGATGTTTTCTTCATTTCCATCACATAAAAATATTTCAAATCCAGCTTCTTCAACTAAACTTGCATCATCAGTAATTGCATCATGAAATGGAATAGAATATGCTTTTAAAATGATGGCTTTTTGAAATATTTGTGGTGTTTGGACACTTACAAATTCATTTCGTTTTACGGCATTTGATTGATTGTTTTTGATTTGTCGCAGTGATTCTTTAAGCGGTAAAGTTGGGATTGCTGAGCCTTTTTTCTTTGCTAATTCTATCGTTTTGTAAATCGTCTCATTACTTACAAAAGGTCGAACTCCATCATGAATTGCAATGATATCATTTTCACAATAAGTTAAAGCATTTTTTATTGAGTCATAACGCTCAATACCACCTTCAACCAAATTATGATTGATTTTAAAATTATGTTTTTCAATTAATTCGTTCCAAAATGAAATCCAGTCAGATGGTAAAGTGATTATAATTTGACAATTTGCATCAAATTCATAAAAACGTTGAATCGTTTGCATCAATATCGGAATTCCTTTTACTTCTATAAATTGCTTCGGTATTGAACTACCCATTCGTTTACCAATCCCGCCTGCTGTTATGATTACTGAGAACATATTTATTGAGAAATTAGATTTTTAGAAATTAGACCCATTTTACAACTGCGAAACAGAGATTATAGAATCCTTTTTTTTGTCTTGCTGAGTAGAAATTATTAAAGTGAAAATTTAATAATTTCGTATCGAAGTAAGGCAAAAAAAAAGTTGTCAAACAAGTGAATGACAACTTTTAAATATTAAAAATCAAATAATTACTTCAATTGATTTGGATTGTTTTCAGCTTCTTTATTGAATTTCTTTTGGTATCTTAACCAATAGAATAATCCGAAAAATCCTAAACCTATACAAGAATAGTTAAAGATGTTTCCAATGTTATCGTATACCAAGAAGATTGAATTTTGTAATAAATCTCCTAATGCGTAAAATATTTTTGTTGAGCTCATGTTTCAAACTTTAATGATACAAAGTAAATAAAAAATTATTAGAATGTTTAAAAAAGTTAATTTTTTTCTTTTTCTAATCTAAATTTCTCGATTGCAGTAGTTAATTCGATGAAATCCTCTACTGATAATCTTTCAGGTCTGAGTGTTAAAAAAGGATGTTCAAAAGTAGGGTCATTTACAACTGATTTAACCGAATTTCGAATTGTTTTTCTTCTTTGATTAAACGTCTGTTTTACAACTTGTATAAATAATTTTTCATCACAAGGAAAAGACTCTCTTTGATTACGAGTACAACGAATCACACCAGACTTTACTTTCGGCGGCGGATTGAAAACATGTTCGTCCACTGTAAAACAATATTCAATATCATAGAATGCTTGTAGTAAAACACTCATTATACCATATGTCTTAGAGCCTGGCTTTTCGGCAACTCTTAGTGCTACTTCTTTTTGAAACATTCCCATAATTTCAGGGATTTGATTTCTATGATCCAAGCACTTAAATAATATTTGCGATGAAATGTTATATGGAAAATTTCCAACAACAGCATAAGGTTCATTTCCGAAAAATTGACTCATGTCCAAACGTAGGAAATCACCTTCAATAATTTTACCTTCTAATTTTGGGTAATTTGCTTTTAAATAAGCAATTGATTCGGTATCAATATCTATAACATGCAAATCAGATTCTTCTCTTTGTAATAAAAATTCAGTTAAAGCACCCATACCTGGACCAATTTCTAAAACTCGGTTACATCCTTGATGTCCTTTAAATTGTTGAGCGATTTTTAAACAAATATTTTTATCTGTTAAGAAATGCTGTCCAAGATGTTTTTTTGCTTTTACGTGTTGACTCATGCTTTTTTAAATTCTTCGATCACTGATAATGTAGTTCGAAATGCTGCAAATTTACCTGAATATTTTTTAGTATGATCTGCTTGTAATGCAGGGGCAAATTCTTCTTGATATTTATCGTATAATTCTTGAGAAGGAGCTAAATAAGTAATTGCAAAAGTTAATCCACCTTCCTCTTCTCCATGAACTCTAGAAATTCTACTTTCAATGAAACAACCTGTTTCTAAAACTTCAGGAATGTGAATTGTTCTCATCCAATTTAACCAATCCTCATGTATTTGAGCATCGATACTTACTGTTACATTATATAATACCATAATTTTATTTTTTGTTGAATAATTCCAAAGTTTTAAAAGCTTGTATGGCTTTTTAAATTATTTATCTAATACTTTTGGAATTCTAAAATAATCTGAGTCTTTTTTAGGAGCGTTTTTAAGCGCTTCTTTTTGAGTAATTGTTTCTGTAGCGATATCTTCTCTTAATACATTTACTTCATCACTCATGAAAATTAATGGTTCGACATTATCCGTTGGGACTTCTGATAGTGCATCCATAAATGAAATAATATTATTCATATCTTCTTTAATAGCCACTTTTTTGTCACCTTCGAATTTTAAACGCGCCAAATGTGCAATATGGTCTACTATTTCGTCTGTAATTTTCATATGTATCATTTTAATCTTTGCAAAGATAACAAGAATGCATCAAATTCTTAACTTTATCGACATGACAAAAGAAACAAAAAGTTGGATATTACTACTAACATTAGCTTGTATATGGGGTAGTTCCTTTATTTTGATAAAAAAAGGCATGTTTACTGATGAACATCAACCTATTTTTTCAGATGTTCAAGTTGGCGCTTTGAGAATGTTGATTGCGTCTTTTGTTTTACTTCCTTTTGCGCTTAAAAGTTTACGGAAAATTCAAACACTTAAAGAATTAATTTGTTTAGGAATTGCCGGTTTTACTGGGAATTTTTTTCCTTCTTTCTTGTTTACTTATGCTGAGAACGGTATTTCATCAGGATATGCTGGAATGTTAAATAGTTTTACACCTATCTTTTCAATAATAATTGGTTTAATTATATTTAAAAATCGAGTCTCTTTTATTCAATTTATTGGTTTGATTATTGGTTCGATAGGTATCGTTTTGTTGATAAATAATGCTGGTTCTGATCTGTCAAATTCTACCTTTAAAGGTGATTGGACACATGTTTTAGCAGTTGTATTTGCTACATTTTTTTATGCAGTAAGTTTAAATACAATAAAATATACTTTGCAAAAATTTGAAGCGATCGAAATTACATCTTTAGCATTTATGATCATTCTTTTACCTTCATTATTTACAGGATATTCTGCTGGCACGATACAAACAATACAAAATAATCCGAATGCTTTAAATGGTTTGCTATATATTTCAATTTTGAGTGTTTTCGGTACAGCTTTAGCGGTCGTTTTATTTAATAAGGTGATTGCTTTTTCGTCTATACTTTTTGCAAGTAGTGTAACGTATTTTATTCCAATCGTTGCTGTTTTAATTGGTTTGTCGTTCGGTGAGCAGATATCAATAGGTCAGATTGGTGCTATGTTTGTTATTTTGTTTGGTGTATTTGTTGCTAATTACTGGTCTGTTTTGAAAGATAAATTTTATCAAAATAATAAAGGTTATTAACCGTTAGCAACGCTTATACTCTTGTTTTTACTACTCTTTATGTAAATTCGTTTAGAATTTTGTTTAAACTTTTTC
>CALPVI020000157.1 GCA_943326975.2 Actinomyces viscosus
AATTAAACTGATTAATCAAATAATCTTTCCAATCTTCTTGTGGTATTCTTTTTTCCCAGATGGCTTGTTTGGTATAGATACAAAAGGTATCCTTAAACGTGTACAAATAAGGCACAGATTGATTCCAAACCAATTCTGGTTCAGAAGTTTGACCTCCACAATTTGCGTGAAAATAAGCGTCTATTAACACTCCTTTTTCGTCAGCCATAATTATACCTGTCGTTTGTCTAACAGCTGTATCTATTGAAGGTGTAAATCGAAGCATACTGTGATAAGCCTGACAATGAACCTGGTCGCACAAATCAAATCCTTCTTTATGATGCTTCGTTCTATATTTCAGAGCATACGTTCTACTCATTAAAGCTTGCACTTTATAATATTCAATATCTCTTCCTCCTCCACCTTCTGACTCCACAACACCGCTTAAATAATTACTCATATCCACCAAATTAACGATTGTTAAACCTGTTTTGGATGAAGAAATCTCAAAATCATCTTTATACTTTCGTTCTTTTACTAACGGATATTTTGGAGATAAAGTAATGGATGTAGAGGGATAATTTTGAATAACTTGGATTTTTTTGAAAGAACCTAATTCAATTGCCCCTTTTTTCAATTTGGAATAACCACCTGTGTCTACTGCGATTTCAACAAATTCATTTTGTAGTATTGAACCAAATTCGCTTGTATCAGCTATAATTGAATAACTTCCATCATTGTAAGCAAAAACAATACGTTGAATTTTATATCCACGATATACCCCTATTCGCATAAGCTGCGCAAAGGAACAATTCGTTGCTATTAACAATAATATAAGAAAAAACAATCTCACATAGCAAAATTACTAGAACAATAAAGTGTTTTTAACCACCTAACGAATAGTTTTCAACAAAGATTGTGCAATTTTTTTACTTGCTCCCCCTCCACCAAGTGTTTCGGACATTTCCGAATAGTCTGAAAGTATTTTATCTCGCTTACTTCCTCCTTTGATGATTTCTTTTAATTCTTGCGCAATCATTGTCGAATTGCAATCATGTTGAATTAATTCTTTCACCACTTCTCGATCCATTATCAAATTAACCAATGAGATAAATTTAATTTTTACCAATCGTTTAGCAATTGAATAAGATATTTGAGAAGCTTTATAACAAACAACCTCTGGAATACCTAACAATGCTGTTTCAAGTGTCGCTGTTCCAGAAGTAACAATTGCAGCTTCCGATGCAGATAATAAGTCATACGTTTTCCCAAATACAATTGAAGTATCCTTAGTGATAAATTCATCATAAAAAGTAGGTTCTAAACTTGGAGCACCTGCTACAACAAATTGATAATCAGAAAATGTTTTAATTGCTTGTAACATAATTGGCAATTTCACTCGAATTTCTTGTTTACGGCTTCCTGGTAAAATTGCTATGATTGGTTTATCAGACAAATTATTCATTTTTCTAAATTCATCTGAAGGCAATTGGATTAAACGATATTGCTCTACTGCATCCAAAAGTGGATGACCAACATATTCAACATTGTAATCAAATTTTTTATAAAAGTCAGCTTCAAATGGTAAGATTACAAACATGTGATCAACCACACGTTTAATTTTATGTACTCTATTTTGTTTCCAAGCCCAAATTTGTGGAGAGATGTAATAATACACTTTTATCCCTCTCTCTTTTGCCCACTCAGCAATTCGAAGATTGAATCCAGGATAATCAATCAAAACTATTGCGTCAGGTTTATATTTCTCAATATCTGATTTACAGAATTTTATATTAGATAAAATTGTTTTTAAGTTTAATAACACTTCCACAAAACCCATAAAAGCTAAATCCTTTATATGTTTCACAGGAGTACCAGCAATTTCGGCCATTTTATCTCCTCCCCAAAAACGATATTCTAAATTTGAATCCTTTTCATTTAAGGCTTTCATTAAATTGCTACCATGTAAATCACCTGATGCTTCACCAGCAATAAAATATAACTTTAATTTTTTAGTAGAATCAGCCATTAAAGAATAAATTTAAGATAAAGAATTACGAAAAAGAATAAAAATGTAGCAACTATAAATCCCATCGCGCGATCATAATTGTCTTTTTTAATACTAAAATGAAACCAAATTAAGTTGGCAATACATGCTAATGATATAAATTTACTTTGTTCATCGTGCAACATTTTAAAACGAAACCATAATCTTTCAAAAGATGTATTTTCTAAAAATCCATAAATAAACATTGCAATTGGAATAAAAATAATTGCTGTTATTATGCCTATAATTAAACCTAAAGTATGTTCTCTAGACCAATTTCTTAAATTCATAGTATTATTCGCTTAATTAAATTTAGTTTTAACTTGTTCCAATACACTATAAGCAGTTAAATCAAATTGTGTTGGCACTATTGTGACATAACCTTCTTTTATTGCTTCTAAATCCGTATTTTCTCCAGGGTCATGATTTCCAAAATCACCTGTTAACCAATAATAAGGTTTACCAAATTGATCCAAACGCTTGTCGAATTTATCTTCCCAGTATGCTAATGCTTGTCTTACAACCTTCACTCCCTTTATTTCATCAATAGATAGTTTTGGAATATTTATATTGTAACAAACACCTTTAGGAAACTGAGACAAATCAATTTTTTCTAAAATTCTAGCAATCATTTCTTTTGTTGCAGAAAAATCTGCATCTGCATCAAAATCACATAATGAAAAACCAATTGAAGGAATCCCTTCCATCGCACCTTCAACAGCTGCCGACATGGTTCCTGAATATAAAACATTCGTGGAAGTATTTTCTCCATGATTTACCCCTGAAACAATTAAATCTGGTTTCTGTTTTAATACTTCGTAAATACCTAGTTTCACACAGTCAACAGGTGTCCCAGAACAACTATACGCTTCAATTGTTCCAAAAATGTCCGATTTATTTAATCGAAGTGGTTGATTAATTGTAATTGCATGTCCCATCCCTGATTGAGGTTTATCGGGTGCAACTACAATTACTTCTCCAATTTCTGCTAATACTTCAACTAAAGAACGAATTCCTTTTGCTGATATTCCATCGTCATTTGTAACAAGTATTACAGGTCTTTTCACTTTATTTGAATTAATTAATTACAAGTTTAATGAAAAGTAACGGAAATTTAGATAATCTAATTGGTTGAATTTTAAGAATAAAAAAAAGCCGTCTCTAAGAAACGGCTTAATTAATTTTAAATTAATGCATTAAAATCCATTAACACCATTTACAGTTGTATATTTCAATACATTTTTCTTATCTGGATGAATCCTAGCAAATGCGGATTGAACTGCTAATGTTCCTTCATGAAAGCCACACAAAATCAATTTCAATTTGTTTTCATATGTATTCACATCACCGATTGCATAAATCCCAGGGATATTTGTTGAATAATCCAACGTATCCACTTTGATTGCACCTTTTTCAATTTCCAATCCCCATGTAGAAATTGGACCTAAACTTGGTTTTAAACCAAATAATGGAATAAAATGATCCGCTTCTGTAATGATTTCTCCATCTTTTGTATGATTAATTGTCACACTCTCTAATTGAGAACCACCATTTAAACCTATAACTTCTGCTTCTGTAATTAATTTAATTTTACCTTCGCCTGCTAAATCAATTACTTTTTGAACAGAATCCAAATGCCCTCTAAATGAAGAGTTTCTGTGAACTAAAACAACTTCTGAAGCGATATTTCTTTCCGTCAAATAAATTGACCAATCTAAAGCAGAATCACCACCTCCAGCAATTACACAACGTTTCCCTTTGTAAAATTCAGGATCTTTGATAATGTATTCAACTCCTTTATCTTCGAAGTCTTCAATGTTTGAAATAGGTGGTTTTCTTGGTTCAAAAACACCTAAACCTCCCGCAATCATAACAATTGGTGCATGATGTTTCGTACCTTTAATGGTCGTTACAATGAAACTGCCATCTTCTAACTTTTCAATTTCAGTAGCAGCTTCACCCAAAGTAAAACCTGGTTTAAATGGTGCTGCCTGCTCCATTAAATTATCAACTAAATCTCCAGCTAACACAGATGGAAAACCTGGTATATCATAAATTGGTTTCTTTGGATATATTTCTGAACATTGTCCACCTGGTTGTGCCAATGAATCTATTAAATGACATTTTAATTTTAAAAGTCCTGCTTCAAAAACAGTAAATAAGCCAACTGGTCCAGCTCCAATAATAATGATGTCTGTTTCTATCATTTTATTAATTTTTATGTAAAATTATATATTCTATTGAGAAAAAATACATTCTCTCTACTTTTTAACTCCCTTTGAAATAATTATTATTCAAACAAATCTGTCGATAAATATTTATCTCCCCTGTCGCATATGATACATACCACTATACCTTTTTCCAAAGTAGGTATTAACTTTAATGCTGCGGCAACGGCTCCCCCACTACTCATACCTGCAAAAACTCCTTCTTCTCTCGCCAATCTTTTTGCTGTAGCTTTAGCTTCTTCTTCTGATACTTCAATAATTTCATCAATTCTCGAAGAATCAAATATTTTGGGTAAATACTCCGTTGGCCATTTTCTAATACCTGGTATTTTAGCTCCATCTTCAGGTTGCACACCAACAATTTGAATTGCTGAATTTTGCTCTTTTAAATAAGTTGAAACCCCCATAATTGTACCAGTTGTTCCCATGGATGAAACAAAATGTGTTACTTCACCATTGGTATCTCTATAAATTTCAGGGCCTGTAGTTTTGTAATGCATATTGGGGTTATTTTGATTACCAAACTGATCTAACATTACAAATCCTTCCTTTTCAACTTTTGCTCTTGCATAATCAATTGCAGCCTCCATTCCTCCATCAGCAGGTGTTAATGTAACAGTAGCTCCAAATGCCCTCATTGTTAAAACCCTCTCTCTAGTAGAATTTTCAGGCATAACAATTTCTATTTCAAGATTCATCAAACGAGCAATCATTGCAAGTGCAATTCCAGTGTTTCCGCTTGTAGCTTCAATTAATTTAGAATTTGGTTGAATTAAACCACTATCAATCCCTCCTTTAATTAATCCATAAGCAGCCCTATCTTTAACACTCCCTCCTGGATTATGACCTTCTAATTTTCCGTAAAGTCTCACATTTGGATTTTGATTCAAAACAGAAAGTTCAACAAGCGGAGTATTTCCAATAAAATCAATCAATTTTGCCATATCTATTTTTTTTCATCAATCGTTATATCTACATTTTGATACACCAAAGAATTCGATTTTACACT
>CALPVI020000158.1 GCA_943326975.2 Actinomyces viscosus
CTCTTTTGGCCTGTAAGTAAGGAAAAAATTAAAATTTTATTTATCGGTAATAGTTATACATATAGAAATGATATGCCGTCTATTTTTGAGAATATAGCAATTTCAAAAGGAAAAAAAGTATATGTCGATGACTGTACATTAGGCAAAGCTTCTATTTATATTCATTCTAACCGTTTTGCTGTTATGAATGCTATAAAAAGTCAAGATTGGGACTATGTAATAATACAAGGATCAAGTCGTGATTTTTTAAAAGAAGATAGTCTGATCAAAAATAAAACCTTACCAGCTTTAAATAAAATTATTGCAAAAGTTCAAGCAAATAATCCATCTACTAAAATGTTGTTTTATATGACTTGGGGTTATAAAAATGGATATAAACCTTTAAATGAGGTGAATACATTTGAAAAGATGGCAGATAAAATTAGAAATCAATATCTGGGACTTTATAAAACCTATAATATAGGAGTTGTTCCTGTTGGAATGGCTTGGAAAGATTCACGACAAAAAAGAAGTGAGGTAAAGTTATATGTAAAAGATGGTGCTCACCCAAGTTTAAAGGGGTCTTATTTGGCTGCTAGTTGTTTTTATGCGGCTATTTTTAATGATTCACCTGTTGGTTCCAAATATTATAGTAAACTAGGACCTAAGATTTGTTATTACTTACAATCAGTTGCAAGTAAAAATGTAATGTATTACAGACGGAAATATGGTTTAGATAATATTGAAAAAATAGAAGCTAAAAAATATTAATTCATTAAAAAGGCTAAGGTACAGCCAATTAAAATACTTGTTAGTTTCAAAATGTTGAATTTGTGATTTTCACTTGTTTCAAAAATGATAGTAGTCGAAATATGTAAAAACATACCAACTACAATAGCAAGTATCATATTAAAGTCAAGAAAATTAGAAGCGTTTTTAGATATTAGTCCAAAAGTTAAACCTAATGGCGTCATAATTGAGAATGCAATTAATACCAACCAAGCATTTAATTTTGATAAATTCGTATTCAGTAATAAAGTCATAAGTGCAACAGCTACAGGTAGTTGATGAAACAATATGCCTAATAGGAGAGAATTATCACTTCCTCCATGTTGATGAGCGTGCGCTATTTCAAATCCAGAATAATGATTTCCTAATGGAATACCTTCCAATAATGAGTGAACCGAAAGTGAAATAAATAATCCCCAGGGCATTTTTTGTCCTTTGTGCACATGCACATGCCCATGTTCAATACCTCCTGAAAAGAATTCTAAAAGCAACTGAATTAAGAATCCTAATAAAATAAAAAGGCCTATGTTTTTAGTAGATGAGCTATATAATTCAGGAACAAAATGTGTAAATGCGATAGCTAATAAAAAACCACCACTGAAACTAAGCATAAGCTTAATAAACTTGTTTTTATTTGCAGCGTGTAAATAAGAAACTATAATTCCTCCAAGAATCACTGCACCTATTAAACTTACGTATACAAATAATTTTTCCATTTATTTTTTTCTTGCAATGATGATTAATCGATCTGATGAATTTTCTTCGAAATCATTAAGATTGAAGTCGCCAAATGTACGAATAATTTCAAATTTATTTTCAACTAATAATTCTTTGAAATCATTGAATTTTAAAGCCTGTACTTTTTCACTGAATTCATAATTTGTATTGTTGTCTGTAAATTTTATTTCTTTGATGATATGGTGTCCAGTATATTTTCGTGTAAGATGAAAATCAATTTCATCTTCCGTTTTAATTTCAGAAGGAACTAAGTTTTGGATAACTTTTTCACTATTCATAAAATCGATGACAAATAAACCACCCGTTTTAAGCATTTCGCTTACAGAATACATGACTCTATGATTATCTTCAATTGCATCAAAATAGCCAAAACTTGTAAATAAATTAAAAACGGCATCAAAGTCATTTTCATTTAAAGATTCTCTCATATCATGAACTCCAAATCGTAAAGTCTCGTTTTCATGTTGTTTTGCTGTAATAATGCTGTTTTCAGATAAATCTACACCAAGAACATTGTGACCTAATTGATTGAGGGTGATTGAATGTCTTCCTTTACCACAAGCCAAATCAACTACTTTCGCGTTAGAAGGTAATTTTATGAATGTACTTAATTTAGTGATGAAATTTTGAGCTTCAACTTCATTTCTGTTTTTGTATAGGGAATGATAATAAGTTGTATCAAACCAAGCGGCAAACCAATCTTTTTTACTCATAATACAAATATACTCTTATTTCTGCTTTTGTTTTTTTGTGAATTATAAATTTAGCGAATTTATATACTTCTAATTCTTTATATTTGTTTGAAACTATGAAATGACTTTATTACTATTATGTCACTAAAACAACTTTTTGAAATTTATAAAACATTTGAAAATAAAGAGGTTATTTTTTCTTTTCAAGGTCAAGTCTCCGAACAACTTTTGGTTTCTGTATTAGATGTTATGGAAAAAAACTTTTCAGAGATGGAGGGTGAAACAAAATTGAAAAAGAAAGTAATTAATGTATTGGTAGAATGTATTCAAAATTTATATCACCACAAAGAGATAATTGATAATGAGAGTACTCAAGTTTTATTATTAGTTGTAAAGAAAGAGGATGGGTTTTATATTCAGACAGGTAACTATATAGATAAACACAAAGGTATTGAGTTAAAAGATCGATTACTAAAAGTTAATTCATTTTCGAAAGATGAATTAAAAGAGTATTACCAGAAAACTTTAAATGAAGGTTTTATTTCAGAAAAAGGAACTGCAGGTTTAGGATTGATTGATATAGCAAGGAAATCGGGTAATAAATTAGAATATGAAATTTTTGAAGGAAAAGATAATGTTGATTTTTTCAGTTTAAATATTAAAGTGGACTAAATATGGAGAACATAATACTAGATGGAACGGCAAAAACACCGTCTGTTTCGTTTGATTTTTCAAGAGGTGTATTAGAATTGAAAGGTAGATCTATACCTGAAAATTCTGTGGAGTTTTACAAGCCATTAAACGAGTGGGTAGTAGATTATTTGGATAGCCCTAAAGGCAAAACCTTAGTTGAAATTAAATTAGAATACTTCAATACTTCTTCATCAAAATGTATTTTAGATTTATTTAAACAGTTAGAAGTTTTGTCTCAAAAAGGTGCTGAAGTTTATGTGAATTGGTACTTTGAACAAGATGATGAAGATATGCAAGAAGCAGGTGAAGATTTTCAAGCAATTTTGAAAATACCTTTTAACATGATTGAAGTAGAGGAGATTTAAAATGCAAAAAATTGGAATAACCGGAGGGATTGGTTCAGGTAAATCATTAGTATGTACCATTTTTGAGAAATTAGGTTTTCCTGTTTTTTATTCAGATTTAGAAGCTAAAAGAATTCTTTTAGAAGACTTAAATGTAAAAAGCCAAGTTATATCATTATTTGGAAACGAAGCTTATTCAGTGGAAGGATTAAATAGAAAATTGATAGCAAATCTAATTTTTTCTAATGAAGAATTGAAATTCAAATTAAATTCAATTATTCATCCAGTTGTTAGAGAAAATTTTGAAAATTGGTCTAATATTCAAAAAGCAAAATTTGTATTTAATGAAGCAGCAATACTTTTTGAAACAGGAAGTTATAAAAATTTTGATAAAACTATTTTAGTCACAGCACCTTTGTCAATTAAAATAGAAAGGGTAATCAAACGAGATCAATGTTCACAAGAAGAGGTCGTACAAAGAATGAATAATCAATGGTCTGATGAAAAGAAAATAGAATTAGCAGACTATGTTATTATAAATGATGATAAATCGTCTTTATTATTTCAAATAGATCAATTACTCTCAAAATTATAAGTTTTATTCAACCTCTTCATAGTCATCAAAATCATTTTTATCTTTTGATTCTTTTGAATTATTGTATACATCTGAATTTGGTTCAGTTCTTATTTTTCCTGTTATGAGGAACATAACTGCATTAGCCATTTTCGAGATGATATTGACCAAAAAGATGAATCCTATTATTTTGAAAATAAAACCGATAATTGGTGTTTTTTCGATTCCTAAAATATTTAGGCGAAACCAATTCGATAAGGGATTGTTAGCTAAATCAGGAAAAAACATGAAAGTGATAAAAAATGCAATAGCAAAAACAATTACGCCAATTTCTGCTTTTAAATTAAATGAAGAATTTTTAGTTTGTTGTTCACCATTCATTACCATTTGAAATAGCATTCTTTTCTTTTGTTGATTTTGTAATTTTCCTACAAAATAAGCCAACAAAACAAGACAGGTAATAATCATCTGGTTTATATTAATCATACCTTCTTTTAAAGTGAAGATAAATGTGACTTCTACTAAGAAAAAATATTTTAAAGCCTTGATTAGATATGTTTCTCCTTCAGTTCGATTACCACGACCTCTAAGTATAAAATATACAAGTTGAAAAACCCCCCAAATAAAGCCGAAGATTGCGAAAACAACTCCTAATCGAAAGATGATATTTAAAATTTCCAAAACAAATAATTTAGATAACGAATGTACAAGAAAACTTTCAAATGGAGATTGATTTTTTTATTTCTTGTAAAAAAGAAGATCCTTGATTAATTACGAGTTAAAATTCATGTAAGATTTAATATCTTTGGAGTTCAAATTTAAGAACAATGATTAAAAAAGTTACTTTATCGATTTTTACAACACTCTTTTTAACTTTTGCTGTAGTGGCTGAGGAAGGCATGTTAATTCCTTCAGTCTTAACTGCATTCGAGTCAAGTATGCAAGCAATGGGTATGAAATTAAGTGCAAAAGATATTTATGATATTAATCATTCAAGTTTAAAAGATGCAATTATTCATTTTAATGGAGGTTGTACAGCAGAATTAGTTTCTGATAAAGGATTGATTTTAACAAATCACCATTGTGGTTATTATTCAATTCAATCTCACTCTTCTTTAGAGCATGATTATTTAAAAAATGGATTTTGGGCGAAAACATTTGCAGAAGAATTACCAAATATGGATTTATTTGCTGCAAGAATGGTTCGTATTGATGACGTAACAAAATCTGTGTTGTTCGGAATTAATGAATCAGATGATGATGTAAAAAAAGAAGCAACAATGCGTCGAAATGTTGAACAATTAATAAAAGATGCAACAAAAGGAACACATTATGAAGCTGAAATAAAACCATTTAATTATGGAAATGACTTTTACTTGATTGTGAAAGAAGTGTTTGAGGATGTTCGATTAGTTGGAACACCTCCTAATTCAA
>CALPVI020000159.1 GCA_943326975.2 Actinomyces viscosus
GTAACTGGTGATGGATCTCCACTTTTACCAGGTAAGCCAACCACATGATTTGTCTCCATGTTTACATACGTCATGTCTAATGTAGAAATACCTACATCTTCAGCAGTGATGTATTTTCCACCTAAACTATTAACGAATTTACCAAAGCGTCTCATCAACGCCTCCGATTTCATTGTATGTGAATCACCTATAATTACTGCTTTACCACCTCCAAGATTCAATCCTGAAATTGCGTTTTTGTATGACATACCTCTAGATAGACGTAAAACATCATTCAACGCTTCCATCTCACTTGAATACATCCACATTCTTGTCCCTCCTAAAGCAGGTCCTAATACAGTATTATGTACAGCAATAATTGCCTTCAAACCTGTAGCATTATCATTGCAAAATAATAATTGCTCATGATCAAATTTACTCATCTGTGCGATAACCGGATTTACGGTTAAATCTACATCATCAATATTTTTTACCTCAAACATATTCAATCGGTAATTGTTAATACGTATTTTATAGTCTATTTTTTTACTTTTGTACATAACTGCAAAAAAGCAGTGCAAAAATAGGAAAATATCGCATGAAGTCATTGAGCTATCTCAACAAATATTTTATTAAATACAAATGGCGTATGTTATTAGGAGTGATTTTCATCATTTCTTCTAATTATTTCGGAGTCCAAATGCCTTTATTTGTGCAATCTACGATTGATAATGTGCTTTCTGACGTTAAACAACAAAATGCGACATCTTTTTTATTTGTATCATTAAAAATTGGTGGTGTTTACATGTTATTGTCACTTGGAAAGGGTTTTTTCCTTTTTTTAACCCGTCAATCCATCATCATTACTTCTCGCTTAATTGAATATGATTTAAAAAATGAAATTTACGATCAATATCAAAAATTAGATTATTCATTCTTTAAAAAGAACAATACTGGAGATTTAATGAATCGTATTTCTGAAGATGTTGGCCAAGTAAGACAATATCTTGGGCCAGGTATCATGTACACCGTAAATCTTGCTGTGATGTTTACCATGATTTTTTCAAAAATGATTCAATTGAACTTGCAACTTACGTTGTTTGTATTAGCTCCTCTCCCCTTGATGTCGTTTTTGATTTATAAAGTTTCTAATAAAATGAATAAATTAAGTAGCGAAGTTCAAAAAGAGCAATCTGCGATGTCTACAATTATTCAAGAAGCTTTTTCTGGGATTCGAGTAATCAAAGCGTATAGTCGAGAAGAAGAAACGAAATCTAAATTCAATCAATCTGCAAAAAATTACAAACGAAAAAATATGCGATTGGTAATGGTGAATGCTCTATTTATGCCAACTATTATGTTTTTGATTGGTTTAAGTACTTTGCTTTCAATATACATCGGAGGTTTATTAACGTATGACAATACAATTTCATGGGGAACAATTGTTGCATTCATGATTTTAGTAAACAATTTAACTTGGCCATTTGCAAGTGTGGGCTGGGTTACCTCAATTATTCAACGAGCAGCTGCTTCACAAGAAAGAATTAATGAATTTTTAAGAGAAAAACCTGAAATTATCAATACAAACACGGATGAGTTTCATTTTGATGGTGAAATCGAATTTAAGAACGTAAGTTATACCTACCCTAATTCAGGCATTGAGGCAATCAAAAATCTTTCATTTAAAATCAATAAAAATGAAACTTTTGCAGTTGTAGGTAGAACAGGGAGTGGGAAATCGACTATTTTGCATTTAATTATGCGTCAATTTGATCCTACAAGTGGTTCTATATTTATCAATGGGAAAGATTTAAAAAACATCAATTTATCCAGTTTTAGAAAACAAACTGGAGTGGTACCACAAGAAGTATTTCTTTTTTCAGATACTATTAAAAACAACATTGAATTTGGAGTTACGAATGGTAAAATTACTGATGAAGAGTTAATTGATATAACTAAAAAAGTACATGTATATCATAATATAGAAGCATTTCCAGATAAATTTGAGACATTATTAGGTGAAAGAGGTGTGAATTTAAGTGGTGGTCAAAAACAACGTGTGAGTATAGCGCGTGCATTAATTAGTAAACCTAAACTTTTGGTATTAGATGATTGCTTATCAGCAGTTGATACTGAAACAGAGGAAATGATTTTATCCAATCTCGAAAAAGATCATGCAATAACAACTACAATTATTGTCAGTCACCGAATTTCGTCTATTCGAAATGCTAAAAAAATAATTGTTTTAGATCACGGTAGTAAAATTGAAGAAGGGTCGCATGAGCAATTAATTCAGTTAAATGGAGTTTATGCTGAAATGTATAAGAAACAATTAATCGAAAAAGAAGATTTGGCTTAATGTTTGATTTAAAATTTTAAATCATAATTTATAAAAATGAAAACAATCAAATTATTCGCATTATTCTTAACTGGAATGTTAATAATGATGAACAATCAATCATTTGGACAACAACAAAAAAAAGTTGTCGTTGTTCACAAAGGGAAAGGACATGGAAAAGGGAATCATCATGGACCTAATAAGAAAAAAGTTGTAGTAGTTCATAAAAGTAAATTCAGACCGGCTAAAGTTGTCGTTTATCACCCAGCATGGGCACCTCATAAAAACTTCAATCGTAGATGGATTTATTTTCCTAAATATCATTGTTACTGGGACAATTGGAGAAATGTATATTTTTACAATAATGGAACTGTATGGGTTTCTTCTGTTCAAAAACCTGCAATTATCGTAAATGTGAATTTAGAAAATGAAAAACATTACGAATTGGAAGAAGCAAACGATGAAAATGATGAAGTTTATTCCACTAACGCTGAAAAAGAAGAATAAAATTTCAAATTAAATGAACCATTGCTTGTTTATTTTTAAAAATGTAAATTCTTTTGAATATGTTTGGCTATAACGATTCAAAATCATAAATTTGGACTCGAATTATAAATAGATTCTAAAACCGCATATAATGAGCGTACTTGTAAATAAAGATTCAAAAGTGATTGTTCAAGGTTTTACTGGTAGTGAAGGTACTTTTCACGCTGGTCAAATGATTGAATACGGAACAAATGTTGTAGGTGGTGTGACTCCAGGTAAAGGAGGATCAACTCACTTGGACCGACCAGTTTTTAACACAGTTGCTGATGCTGTTAAAACAGTTGGTGCAGATACTTCAATTATTTTCGTTCCACCTGCATTCGCTGCAGATGCGATTATGGAAGCTGCTGAAGCTGGTATCAAAGTGATTATTTGTATTACTGAAGGTATTCCTGTAAGTGATATGGTTCAAGCTAAAGAATATATCAAAGCTTTTGATACTCGTTTGATTGGCCCAAATTGTCCAGGTATTATCACTGCTGATGAAGCAAAAGTAGGTATCATGCCAGGTTTTGTTTTCAAAAAAGGTAAAATTGGTTTAGTTTCTAAATCAGGTACTTTAACTTACGAAGCTGCTGATCAATTAGCAAAAGCAGGTTTAGGTATTACTACTGCAATCGGTATCGGAGGAGACCCAATTATTGGAACTACTACTCGTGAAGCTGTTGAATTATTAATGAATGATCCAGAAACGGAAGGTATCATCATGATTGGTGAAATTGGAGGTTCTTTGGAAGCAATTGCTGCAAGATGGATTAAAGAACATGGTACTAAACCAGTTGTTGGATTTATCGCAGGTGAAACAGCTCCTAAAGGTAGAACAATGGGTCACGCAGGTGCAATTGTTGGTGGAGATGATGACACAGCAGAAGCTAAAAAACGTATTATGAGAGAATGTGGAATTCACGTTGTTGATTCTCCAGCTCATATCGGTGCTAAAATGGCTGAAATCATGGGCGTAACTGCTTAATATTTCAATATAATATATTTAAAAGCTGTCTATTTAGGCAGCTTTTTTTTTTGAAACAGTTCAATAAGAAATTATTTTTTTAAAAATTTATATTATCTTAAAATTTATTTTTTTCAAAACCTTATAATTTCTAATAATCCCTTATATGGTTCATACTAAAACAACTCATATTCTTTTAGAAAACTTCAAAAAAGAAAGAAGTTTTGAAAAAATGTTTCAGTTGTTAGAAACTGATCAAAATCTCCTTTCAGAATTAGTTGCCATCATCAAAAATCTCGAACCTTATCCCTACCCTGAATATGCATCTTGGATTTTGACGCACTATGTAGAAAAATATCCTGAACGCATCAAGCCATTTCAAACTGATTTAATAGACACATTGTTTTTAACGGACAAACAAACCGTTCTTAGAAATGTACTAAATACTTTACAAGCTTTAGATATCTCAAACTATAGAGAAACTGAATTAATCGACCTATTAATCGGTTTCATTCAAGACAATGCAAACAAAGTAGCGCTTCAAGTATATAGTATTTATTACTTGACCAAATTCTTGATTATTTATCCTGAAATCACTAATGAAATTAAATCCATCATTGAATTGGATAGCCAAAATAAAAGTGTGGCCTATTCTGCTGCTATTCGTAAATTCAATAAAATCATAAACAAAAAAAAATAAGTGTAAAAATTTCACCTAAAAGTTTCTGTTAATTCTAATTCTAATAAAAGCAATTTGTAAATTTGTAGAATAAACTGTTTAATCGAATATTCAATCAATCAAAATTGCACATTTGATTCATACATCTAAAATAATATACATTGATTGATTTCTCTTTTTCAGGCCCAATGATTCCTCCTACAAAAGGAAAACTATTAATTTCAGATCCTTTTTTGAACGATGATTACTTTCGCAGATCTGTTGTTTATTTATGCGAACATACAGAAGACGGTAGTTTTGGATTTGTGTTAAATAATTACATCGATATCAAACTTTCTGAAATGAATCCAACTTTTCCCAGAGTAAATACACGCATTAGCATAGGGGGGCCGGTTGAAATCAAAAATTTGTATTTTATTCATACTCTAGGAGATCGAATTAATGGTAGCAATGAAGTGGAGCCAGGAATATACATTGGCGGTGATTTCGAAGAATTATGTAGAATTGTTGACGAAGACCCCGATTTAGAAGCTCAAATACGTTTCTTTATTGGTTATGCAGGTTGGGATTTTGAACAGCTTAAAGAAGAAATTGAAAGTCATGCTTGGATTGTGGTAAATTTAGCTGATAAAAAAGATTTATTTGATACCGATAACGATGATTTCTGGAAAGAAAACATGATCAAATTAGGTGGTAAATTCAAGGTAATGTCCAACTCCCCTATCAATCCATCTGATAATTGAATAAA
>CALPVI020000160.1 GCA_943326975.2 Actinomyces viscosus
TCTAATTGTAATAATGTAGTTTTCAAATTTGATTTTGGAATAATTCCAAAAGCTTCATTTGAAGTAGATAAAGTGAATGGTTGTAGAGATTTCACAGTAAAATTTAAAAACAATTCTACTATTTCTGATTCATATAAATGGGATTTTGGTAATGGAATTATTGATTCAACTACGTTTTCACCGATTGTAACTTATACCAATGTTGGTGATTATAATGTGACATTAACCTTAAAGGATTCTATCTGTAATTTAACGGATACAAATATGATTAAAATTCATGTGCATGATTCTTTGAAGTTAGTAGCTTCAAATGATACCATTATTTGTTCACCTAAACTTTTGAAATTTGTTGCAAATAGTTTTGGAACAAGTAATAAATTTCTTTGGTCTTCATCTAGGTTTTTTACAGACACTTTAAATGGAGTTATAACTGATTCAGTTTTATTATTTGTCCCTGCAAATTCATCAACTTATTTTGTTAAAATTTGGAATAGTGGTTGCGAAATAACTGATAGTGTAAATGTTGAAATGATCAGTTCTAATCTAGAAATAAAAGGTAAAGATTCGCTCTGCATGGATGAGGTTACACATTTTTCAGTAAACAATAAAAGTACATTTTACACTTTTTCATACGAATGGTCACCAAATAATATAATCATTCCTCCGACTTCTAACACAATGGATCATGTAGATGTTTTAATCAATTCAACCGGTTATTTGTATTTGAATTCATTAGCAAATACAGGATGCTTGGTTAGAGATTCAGTTTTGATTCATGTCAGCCCATTTTCAAAATTAACTCCTGATGCGCAAGCTTCTGATTATTATGTGCCAGAAGGAGCTAGCGTTACACTTATAGGAAAACCAGATGGGTATATGTATCAATGGTTACCAGGAAATACTACTTTCAAATCCTCAAATCAGTTTACAGATGTTACGGTTAGTCAATCAGGAAATTATGTTTTAATTGTTGGTGATTTATTTTGTAAAAGTACCGATACAGTTTTTATTGAAACTTATCCTTATACCTGCGATGAACCCTATGTATTTGTTCCAAATGCTTTTTCACCAAATGGAGATCTAGAAAATGATCTGTTAATCGTTCGTGGAGAAATGTTAAAAGAATTTACGATTAAAATTTTTAATCGTTGGGGAGAATTGGTCTACGAAGGAAGTGAGCGTGATTCAGGGTGGGATGGGGCTTATAAAGGAAGAAAATTAGATCCAGATGTTTTTGATTATTATTTAACTTATACTTGTTACGATGAGATACAAAAGTTAAAAAAAGGAAATATCACATTATTGAAATAATAAATTAAATTAGTTTATGAAGAAAGTTATTACAAAAGATTCTCAGAAATTTTTAGAAAAATATTTAAATAATCCTTCTCCGACAGGTTTTGAAACAGAAGGACAAAAGTTATGGTTAGAATATATCAATCCTTTTATTGATGGTTATTTTACGGATAATTATGGGACAGCAGTTGGTGTTATAAATCCAGAAGCTGAATACAAAGTTGTAATAGAAGCGCATGCAGATGAAATTTCTTATTTTGTTCACTACATAACAAATGAAGGGTTTATTTATTTGAGAAGAAATGGTGGTTCAGATCATATGATAGCTCCTTCAAAAAGAGTAAATATACATACAGAAAAAGGAATTGTTAAAGCAATATTTGGATGGCCTGCAATTCATATGCGTCAGGAAAAAGAAGAAACACCAAGTTTGAAGAATATATTTTTAGATTGTGGTTGTTCAACAAAAGAAGAGGTTGAAGCATTAGGTATTCATGTTGGTTGTGTTGTAACATATGAAGATGAGTTCATGATTTTGAATAAAAACAGATATGTAGGTAGAGCTTTGGATAATCGAATAGGAGGTTTTATGATTGCTGAAGTCGCAAGATTATTAAAAGAAAATAAAGTGAAATTACCTTTCGGATTATACATCGTTAATGCTGTTCAAGAAGAAGTTGGCTTAAGAGGTGCAGAAATGATTGCGGAACGAATAGATCCAGATGTGGCAATTATTACAGATGTTTGTCATTGTACTCAAACACCTATGGTAAATAAAATAGAGCAAGGAGATTTACATAGTGGCAAAGGACCTGTTTTAACTGTTGGTCCTGCTGTGCATAATAATTTACTAAAACATATTCAAAATACAGCAGATAAAAATAAGATTCCTTTTCAACGAGCGGCAGCATCAAGAGCAACAGGAACGGATACGGATGCTTTTGCGTATTCAAATGAAGGAGTTCCTTCTGCATTAATTTCTTTACCTTTAAGGTATATGCATACTACAGTTGAAACATGTAGAAAAGAAGATGTAGAAAATGCAATTTTATTGATTTATGAATCGCTGAAAGCATTAAAGAATGGACAAGACTTTAAATATTTATAGGTAAAAGTTAGTGGATAAAAAAATGCTGTCTATTAAAGACAGCATTTTTTAGGATTGAAAAGTATATTTAATTAATCCATATATTTTCTAAAATCATTCGTATTAATAGTTGCTTTTAAATCATGAAGCAAGTTGTAAAGTCCAAAAAAAGTACGGTTAATGTATAAAAAATGCTTAGAACCTCTATTTCCATTCATTTTTCTAAGCTGCGAATCCTTTGCTAAATTTTCGCCTAATTGAGCAATATTTGAAAAGAAGTCAGAATTTGAAAAATCAAAAGACTCACAATGTAAAGGTTCAGTGAAGAGACTCAATAAATCATAAAATAATTTTTTAATGAATTGTTTCGTCTCGTGATTGTCTTCGGTAGTAAGAATTTCTAATTCAAATAATTTTTGTTCAAATTTTTGAGGATCATTTAATATTTCTGTTTTTGCTAATTCAAAATACGGAATATAAAAATCTTCTGGAATAGTTTTCATACAACCAAAATCAATTGCGATTAAATTTCCTTCATTATTTATAAGGAAATTACCAGGATGAGGATCAGCATGAACTTGACGTAGGCCATGTATTTGAAACATGTAAAAATCCCACATTGCTTGTCCTATCTTATTTGCTTTATCTTGATCCGTATTGTGAGATGTAAATTCAGATAAATGCTCTCCGTCTATCCAACTCATTGTTAAAATTTTTGAGGAAGATAATTCAGGATAATATTTCGGGAATTTTAAATTTTCAATTGCTTTACAAGCTTCAGAAATTGCTAAACTTTGTTTTAATTCTAAGTCATAATCAGTTTCTTCAATAAGTTTACTCTCGACTTCTTGAAAATATTTTTCAGAATCTTTTCCTTTTAAATTAAACATTCTTACAGCAAAAGGTTTAACTAACGCTAAATCAGAACTGATACTTTCTGCTATACCAGGATATTGAATTTTCACAGCTAATTTTAAATTGTTTTTTGTCGCTAAATGTACTTGCCCTATACTTGCTGCATTGATAGCATCAGAAGTGAAAGTATCAAAAATTTCTTCAGGATATTTACCTAAATATTGTTTAAATGTTTTACGAACTAATGGAGCTGAAAGGGGAGGGACTGAAAATTGAGACAAAGAAAACTTATCTACATAAGCTTTAGGCATAATGTTTTTATCCATGCTAAGCATTTGTGTTACTTTTAAAGCACTTCCCTTTAAGTTTTTTAGACCATCATATATATCTTCAGCGTTGTTTTCATTCAGTTTTTCCTTATCTAAAGAAGGATTTATTAACTTTTCTCCATAATAGGATATGTAATTTCCCCCAACCTTAAGACCGGTTTTAACTAATTGAGTAGCTCTTTCAATTTTACCTGTCGGAATTTTATCGATAGTCTTCATATGCTTACATTTTTTCTTTGAGTAAAAATTTTGCTAAATCAAATAAACTTTCCAATGGTTTGCTTTCTAAGAATAATGATGAGGTTGTAATTGACTTTTCAATCAGTATATCCGTTTTTTCAAAATTGCTGGAAGTATCATCTAACCAAAATTTTAAGATAAAAAGAAATTGTAGCCATGCACCTTCACTGAATACGGTATTAGTGTAATTTGCTACTTTTTCATTTTTAACTGGTGATTCAATTTTATCTTCAATAAATTTTTTAAATATTTTTCTGAATTCTTTTAATTGAAGAGCATTTTTAAATTGATTTTTTTCTGATTCTAAAGTAAAGGCTATATAACTTCGATTCAAATTAAACAATTCAAAAATTGAAAAAAAGAAAGTTAGCATTTTGTCTTTATCAGAATAAGAATCAAATTCAGAGTTGTTGTTAATAATCGTTTGCACATTTTCAATAAACTTAACCCAAATTCTTTCTTTGATTGCTTTTAAGGAAGCAAAATACTGATAGAAATTTTTTTCCTCAATTGCGTGCGTTTTACAAAAAGAAAATACATTTAAAGGGTCTTTTCCATTTTCTAAAACATCTTCCATATAAAGTGTGATGATAGCATTTTCATCTATTGTCATATTGTGATTACTCTCTTCCATTTTATATATTTTTTATTTTATTTCTATAAATATACGAATTATTGTTTAATGAAAAATGATTTTTATTAAACAATAATTCTTTTACTCAAACATTTTCTTATGAAGAAGTATATATATTCGTGGAAGTTTCAAATGTTTATTGATTTTTCATTGTTTAAGTTTTGTATTGCTGAGTTTTGCCTAACTTTGTCTCATGAAATGGTTGAGTGAACGAATTAAGTTTAATGAGGATAATCAAAAAGTAACATTTGTTATTTATCCCGAGAATAAAGGATGGATAAAGTCGCTTATGGGAGCATGGTTTGCAATGTGGATTGCAATAGGAGTAACAATATCATGGGCATTATTGACTTTGAAAATGACAGAAAATGAACGTGTCTTTTTATATGTTTTTATGGCTTTTTGGTTGTATTATGCTTTAAAAGTGGGTAGATCGTTTTTTTGGACATTATGGGGAAAGGAGTTGATTAAAATTAATGAAACTTCTTTTACATATAAAAAATCGATTAAAAACTATGGGAAGGCAACTCCATATTATTTAGAGAATATTAAAAAAATCAGAACATTTCAACCAAAAGATAGATCTTTACAGTCTGTTTGGGAAGCATCTCCTTGGGTAAGAGGAGGTGAAAGATTAGAGTTTGATTATATGGGGAAAGTAATACGATTTGGTAGAAAGTTGGAAGAAAAGGAGCAAAAATTGTTTTTTAATTTATTGACGAAGAAAATAGATGAGAAACTTAGAAAATTGAAATAAAAAAAAA
>CALPVI020000161.1 GCA_943326975.2 Actinomyces viscosus
TGAATATCTACTTTCATTAAGTTTAAATTCTAACTGAATGATTACATTTGTAAAATCAAATAAGAAAAAATGTATAGATCTCATACTTGTGGCGAATTACGCCTTTCTCATATAGGAAATATTGTAACCTTATCAGGTTGGGTACAACGTTCTCGTAACTTAGGTGGAATGACTTTTATCGATTTACGTGATCGTTATGGAATTACACAATTAGCATTTAATGCTGAAGACAATGCTGAATTAGCAAATACAGCATCGACATTAGGTCGTGAATTTGTAATTCAAATTACAGGAAAAGTAATTGAACGTTCAAGTAAAAACAATCAAATTCCAACAGGAGAAATAGAAATTTTTGTTTCAGAAATTACAATTTTAAATGCTGCAAAAACACCCCCTTTTACTATTGAAGATAATACAGATGGCGGTGAAGAATTGAGAGCACAATACAGATATTTAGATTTGCGTCGTAATCCTGTTCAAGAAAAATTAAGATTGCGTAATAAAGTTGCTTTAGAAACGCGTAAATATTTAGATAGTCAAGATTTCTTAGATGTTGAAACTCCTTATTTAATTAAATCTACTCCTGAAGGTGCAAGAGATTTCGTTGTTCCTTCAAGAATGAATGAAGGGCAGTTTTATGCTTTGCCTCAATCTCCTCAAACTTTCAAACAATTACTAATGGTTTCTGGATTTGATCGTTATTATCAGATCGTAAAGTGTTTCCGTGATGAAGATTTAAGAGCAGATAGACAACCAGAATTCACACAAATAGATTGTGAAATGGCATTTGTTGAGCAAGAAGATATTTTGCAAACATTTGAGGGATTAATCAAACATTTATTTAAAACTGTAAGAGGAATTGAATTCGAAGGTGCATTCCCAAGAATGACATATGCTGAAGCGAGTGAGAAATATGGTTCAGATAAACCAGATATCCGTTTTGGAATGGAATTCGTTGATTTAACTGAATTAACAAAAGGAAAAGGTTTCCCGGTTTTTGATGATGCTGAAACTATTTTAGCAATTAATGCAGAACAAGCAGCCGTATATACAAGAAAGCAATTAGATGCTTTAACAGACTGGGTTAAACGTCCACAAATTGGAGCAAAAGGTTTAGTTTATTTACGTTGCAATGAGGATGGAACATTCAAAAGTTCTGTAGATAAATTCTATTCAGAAGAAGAGTTAGCCAAATGGGCTGAAAAAGCAAATGCTAAAGCTGGAGATTTATTACTTGTTTTATCTGGAGATTTAGATAAAGTAAGAAAACAAATGAATGAATTACGTCTTCACATGGGGAATGAATTAGGGTTGAGAAATCCAAATCAATTTGCTCCTTTATGGGTGTTGGATTTTCCTTTATTAGAATGGGACGAAGATTCAAATCGTTACCACGCAATGCATCACCCTTTCACTTCACCAAAACCAGAAGATATGCATTTAATTCAAACCGAGCCAGGAAAAGTAAGAGCAAATGCTTACGATTTAGCTATGAATGGCGTTGAATTAGGTGGTGGATCAATTCGTATTCATGATAGAGATTTACAATCGAGAATGTTTGATTTGTTGGGTTTCACAAAAGAAGAAGCACAAGCACAATTTGGTTTCTTAATGAATGCATTTGAATATGGTGCTCCTCCACATGGTGGTTTAGCATTCGGATTAGATCGTTTAGTTGCTACAATGGGTGGATCAGATTCGATTAGAGATTATATCGCTTTCCCAAAAAATAATAGCGGACGTGATGTAATGATTGATGCTCCATCACCGCTTCATGCAGATCAATTGAAAGAATTAGGGATTTCAATATAAATTTTCAAAACACGGTTTTTAAATCGTGTTTTTTTTATCTTTATTAAATGAGTACAACAGAAATTATTGGTTATTTTGCTTCCTTCTTAATATTAGTTTCTTTCTTGATGAAGGATATGAAAAAATTAAGAATAATCAACTTGTTTGGTTGTGGTGCTTTTATTATTTATGGTGTTTTAAACCACGCTATTCCTATTGTAATAACCAATTCCGCAATTGTTCTTATCAATTTGTTTTACCTACTTAAAAAAGAAAAGTAATGTCAAATCAGATTCAAAAACTCGAAAAAGAAATTGCTGATTATAGAAATCAGTTAATTCAACATCCGCTATATGCTGATATAAATTCAGTTGCTGCGATTCAAAAATTTATGGAATCTCATATTTTCGCGGTTTGGGATTTTATGTCTTTATTAAAAGCACTCCAAATTGGTTTAACGAATGTTTCTATTCCCTGGACGCCAAAAGGAAATCCGATTACAAGAAGATTAATTAATGAAATTGTTTTAGGAGAAGAAACGGATGTTAATGAACTAAATGAACCGAAAAGTCATTTTGAAATGTATTTGGATGCAATGTCTCAAATGAAAGCAGATACAGGCAAAATGCAATCATTCATTGAGTTAATTGAAAATCAAATTGAAGTATCTGAAGCATTAGATAAAGTTAAAGTAAATGCAGCTACAAAAGCATTTGTAGAATTCACTTTTGAAGCGATTCAGACAAAAAAACTACATATTATTGCAGGTGTTTTTACATTTGGTCGTGAAGATTTGATTCCAGATATGTTTATAGAGATTGTCAAAAACATCAATGCAAATTCAACTATTGATTTATCAAAATTGATTTATTATTTGGAAAGACACATCGAAGTCGATGGTGGTGAGCACGGACCCATGGCATTAATGATGATCAATGAATTATGTGGTAATGATGAAGTAAAATGGCAGGAGGTAATTGATTTTTCTAAAAGAGCATTGGATTATAGAGTGAAACTCTGGAATAGTATTCATTTAGAAATTAAATAATTAATGAAAAACCCTCTTCAAATAGGTCAAAAGTTATACAGTATAATTTACTGGAAATGTCCTAAATGTCACGAAGGGGATTTATTTACTTTTAAAAATCCGTATAAATTTTTGAGAAGTTTGGACATGCCTAAATCATGTTCAAAATGCCATCAAGATTATGAAATAGAACCTGGATTTTATTTAGGTTCATTATGGACAAGTTACCCTATTGTAGCATTACTTGTTATCGGATTAACTTCATATTTCTATTTATATGTTGAAATGGAAGTATACTCTTTTTTTATCTTTTTAGCTATAATTCTATTGACGCTTCAACCTTTAATAATGCGATTTGGAAGATCCATTTGGATCAATATATTTGTTAAATACAACTCAAAAAAATAAGGATTCTAAAACTAGAATCCTTATTTTTTATTCATAATTTTTTAAAATACCTTTTATTCCGTTGGAACATGTGTAATAATTTTAAACTCTGTTCTACGATTTTGTTGGTGTTCATCTTCGGAACAATTTGAAATAAGTTTCTTTTCACAAGGACAATTATTTACTAATTGACTTTCACCATAACCTACTCCATGTATTCTTCCAGGATTTGAAATATGCTTCTTAATATATTCAGCTGAATTATAAGCTCTTTCCTGCGAAAGTTTCATATTATATTTTTCAGTACCTCGACAATCCGTATGAGAACCTAACTCAACTGACATATTTGGATTTTCATTCATAATACGAATTACGTTTTCCAATTTATCTTTGGTATCTTCTCTTAATTGCGCACTATTTACATCAAAATAGATAGTTTGAACTTTAATGAAAGCAACATTGTCTACGAATACTATTTCTTCTTTCACTTCTAAAGTTATGGATGTTGAAATAACTAATTCTTCTGATTCAGTAGATAATTCAGTTGTATCTGTTATGTAATAATCTTTAGAAGAATAAATTTTTAACAACTGATTCTCTGGCGCTTTAAAAGTAAATGTTCCATCTTTTTTAGCTGTAAAAGATTTAATAAGATTATTTTTCTCATCATATACCTCTACTTTAGCATCTGAAATTGGCTTACCACTAGTGTTTTTAACAATTCCTTCAACTTGTTTTTCTAAGACATATTCTTCAGGTGTTAATTCTTTTAAAATGGTCAACCCATAAATATCATCATTACCTTTTCCAGTATTCCTATTAGAAGAAAAATAACCTTCATTCATTTCAGGATTAATTACAATGCCAAAATCATCAAATTGAGAATTTAAAGGTGCACCAAAATTATTAACCTTTCCGTAAACTCCATTTTTAAATGAAGCTGCAAAAATATCTAAGCCACCTAATCCAAACAAACCATTTGAAGCAAAGAATAAAATTTGTTTATCATCATGGAAAAATGGGAATAATTCATCACCTTCAGTATTAATATGAGAACCTAAATTCTCAGGTGTACCCCATACATTATCTTTCGTTAATGTACACTTATATATATCTGTTCCTCCATGGCCACCAGGCATATTACTTACAAAATATAACGTTTTACCGTCTTTAGTAACATAAGGATGACCTACTGAATAATTTATATTATTATGCTCAAATGCTTTTGGTTCAGACCATTCATTTGAATCAATAAAATCAGTATAAAATATTTCAAGATTATAACTTCCTAAAGAATCCTTTCCATCATAATTATTTGATGTAAAATACATTCTTTTTAAATCACTTGAAAACGAAACAACACCTTCATGGTATTTTTTATTAAACTTTGGTTTAAACTCAATTTTAGTGTTTAATGTATCAACCACTTGTGGATCATAAATAAATAAATCTAAAAATGGTTTATTGTAATGAATGTAAGTTTTTTTTACTATTCCTTCAAATCTGATTGCCGGAGCTGAATACACCATTTTATTTTCATAATAACATGGAGCAAATTCTTGATCAACAGTATTAATTGGTAAATCTTTTACTGTAAAATATCCTTTATCGATTTTCAATTTAGCAATTTTATCTATTAATAAATGATTATTAATAGATCTGATTTCATGAGGAGCCTTCTCAAAGTAAACAATCATCCATTTCTCAGATTCTGGATATTTTCCGTTCGTCTTTAAAACATCTGCATAATTATAAAAATCGGAAGGGCTAGCGTCTTTATAACTAACTAATTTAGCATAGGCTGTTTCAGATTTAACAAATTCATTTATTTTTAAATATGAATCTGCTAATTTTCTTAAACCATCCGCTGTTAAAGTATCAACTTTCTCTACACGTTCATATTTTTTGATTGCTTCGTGATAAGCAAAAATAAAGTATAGTTTATCTCCCTTTAATTCAAAGCGTGTTTTAGTAGTTTTTTGTCCTAA
>CALPVI020000162.1 GCA_943326975.2 Actinomyces viscosus
ACCAACGGTAGCAACAATTACTTTTTGTCCGGCAGCAACATTTGGAGCTCCACATACAATTTGTAATGGTTCACCTGAACCTATATTGACAGTCGTAACTTTTAACTTATCTGCATCTGGATGTTTTTCACATGTCAACACTTCTCCAACAACTACTCCTTCTAATCCACCTTTTACAGCTTCAATTTTCTCTACGCTTTCTACCTCAAGTCCTGTATCTGTTAAGATTTTATCCATTTCTTGTGGAGTTACAGATGTATTAACGTATTGTTTTAACCAGTTGTAAGATACTTTCATGCTACTAAATTTTTACTCGATTTTTAAAATCATTGCGAATTTAATGAATCTGAGGGAAATCTTGTGGTAATATGTGGTTGAGATTTAAAAATTATTTAGAATGTAGCATTTGCAAGGGGATAAAGGTTTTTAACGGTTAAAACACTTTAAGTAGAAAATGGATTTCTTAAAATCATTTTTCCAGGATAAAATTACTCAAACACCAATAAAATAAGGAGCCTAAAAGTTGCTAACGGTTAAAAACTCTTTTTTGTAAATTTTCTGAAATTTTACTTTGACAAAATCCCCTTTTTTCTTAAATTCAAATAACTATTTAAAAATTTATCATTTTAAACCTATGCAACCTAATTTTGAAAAAAATCTAAATCGTACTTGTATTATTTGTGAACGTCAGCTATTTGGAAGGTCGGATAAAGTCTTTTGTGCTATTCAATGCAAAAACAAATACCATTCAGAAGTACGAAAAACAACCAAAACAATCAGTGCTGAAACATTGAAAATCATAAATAAAAACTGGACGATCTTGGCAAGTTTAATGACTGAAAAAGGTGAAAAAGTAACGATCAAAAAGTTAACCCTGCAACGTTTAGGATTTGATTTCAATACGATTACAAATGTCATTTTAAAAAATCAATACATCAATTTTGGAATCTACAATTTCAATTATTATATCACAAAAAATGAGCATGTAATTATAATGAAAGACAAAGAACAATCAGAAATTTCTCCATTTATCTTTAAACGGAGATTACAGCAATTCCCTCTTCAAACTTCTTGATATTTTGAATTCTATTTTTGGTTGTATATTTGATAAGGTTTCAGAAACAATTTATTATGCGTAGTTTACTTTTTTTTCTTTTTTGGGCTATTATTTCTTCTTTCAATGCGCAAGTTGTTTTTGAAAAAACCAAACACGATTTTGGTAATTTAACTATGAACAGTGATCGATTTGTTGATATTAAATTGACAAATAAAGGTGCGAAAAAAGCATATATCCTTACTGTAAAAAAACCAGGTGATGTAGTATATCTTGTCAGTGGTCAATTTATGGAAAAGGATAGTTCGTTACTTGTAAGAATGCAAGTAAATCCGATGAAAAAAGGAAAGTTTGCTTATGAAGTACAAATTTCCACCAGTGATAAAGACACTCCAACAATTATAAAATTAAATGGGAATTTGAAGGAATTTTCACAAGAAACTGCAAACTACCTTCAAGCTTGTCCTGATTTTACGAAAAATAGTAAAGATCGAAACGCTGAAAATAATTTTGCTGTTACCGTTGTAACAATTGATAAAGAAACTAAGGAATTTTTATCTGAATCTTCTGTTTTAATGATTCAAAACGGGCGACCAACATCGGAATTTATAACAAATAAAAAAGGAGAATTCGTTAAACAATTCCCGCTAGGATTTACCTATATATATGCTTCACATAAAGGCTACTACCCTACTGAAATGGGAGTTTATGTTAATAATACACGTAAATTTGTGATGGTTGAATTAGAAAAAAATAAAGAAGTTCCTTTCATAAAAGAAAATGAAAATATAACTGCAGATACGACTCAAAAACAATTAGAAGAAAATCTTTCTAAAGCATTGGCAACAGAAGAACCAACTAAAATTGAACTTCCTCAAGTTATTGGATTTTCGGAATTAGATAAAAATAATTTTGATGTCGCACTTTTCAAACCTGTTAATGTTGTTTTTGTATTGGATATCTCTTCTTCTATGAAGATTGGAGAAAAAATGGAGTTAATGAAATATTCTTTATACCAATTAACCACTATTCTTCGTCCCCAAGATCAAATAGCAATTGTAACTTATTCAACCACTGCAAATATTTTATTAGAATCTATTCAGGGAGATAAAAAAACTGAAATCAATGCAAAAGTAGATGAGTTAAAGGCTGCAGGGCTTACTGCTGGTGGAGACGGAATAAAATTAGGATATAAAGAAGCATTGAAGAACTATTTACCAGATGGTGTAAACCAAGTTTTTGTTATCACGGATGGTGCTTTTAACCGAAATTCAAGCGATTATAAAAAAGCAATAAAGAAATACAAAAAGAAAGGAATTAACCTTTCCGTAGTAGGAATTCAAAATAGTGAGAAGGATAAAATCAGTATGGAGGAAGTCGCGATTTTGGGAGGTGGAAGATATATTCCAATTTATAAATTGGTCGACGCTCAAAATAATCTAAAACAAGAAATTCGTTTTATTTCATTTCGAAAAATATAATCTTAAACAATAAAGAGGCTGTCCAAAAAGTTCTAATTAAAAAATTTAACATATAAAAAATATAAGGTCATATAAGTAATTAGTTAAAGCAAATTACTTATATGTCCTAATAATCTCTAATATGGTTCAAAAAATGTCCTTTTTCGGACAGCTTTTATCATATTTCTTTAAAGCTTAATCTTGATTCAATTTTCTAACCATTGTTAAAATCGTAGCTAAAGCAACAGTTTCTCCTGTTTCGTCGTAAACATCTACTAAAAATTTCACAATTCCTTTTGCAATATCGTCTTCCGAACGTTTTTCTTGATCTACTTTTTCTTTTACTGTAAATCGAACTCCTATTGTTGCTCCAGGATAAACAGGTTTTGTAAAACGAGCCTCTTCTAATCCGTAATTCAATAAGACAGGTCCTTTTTTCGGATCAACAAATAATCCAGCTGCTTTTGATAAAACAAAATAGCCGTGTGCTACTCTTCTTTCGAAAATTGTACCTTCTAAAGAAGTTGCGTCCATGTGTGCATAGAAATTATCTCCTGATACATTCGCAAAGTTTACAATATCTGCATCTGTAACAGTATGCTTGTGTGTGAAAACTGTTTCACCGATTTCCAATTCTTCAAAATGTTTTCTGAATACATGTGGATTTGCTTCCGGCATTTCAGCACCAACTTGAAATTGTTGTGTTATTTTAGTTATCGTTGTTGGGTGACCTTGAATAGCTGTTCTTTGTAAGTAATGTAATACTCCACGTTTACCTCCCATTTCTTCTCCACCACCAGCTCTTCCTGGTCCTCCATGTGTTAATAATGGCATTGGTGATCCATGTCCTGTACTTTCTTTCGCACAATCTTTGTTCAACACTAATATACGTCCGTGCATACTTGCTGCACCGATTACATAATCAGTTGCTTCTTTATCATTTGGAGTTACAATTGAAGATACTAAAGATCCCTTACCCATTTTAGCTAATTCAATAGCATCATCTAAAGTTTTGTATGGCATAATTGTAGAAACAGGACCAAAAGCTTCAATGTTATGACAATCTGTATTTACAAATGGATTTTCATTTCTAAAAAGAATCGGAGAGAAAAATGCTCCTTTTTCTTTGTCTGCACCGATTACTTCAAAATTATCTAAATCACCGTAAACGATATTCTGAGATTTCGCTAATTGTTCTACATTTGCACGTACTCTTTCAACTTGCAATTTTGTTGCTAAAGCACCCATTCTAACTCCTTCTTGACTTGGGTCACCAATTTTTGTAGTAGCTAAACGTGCTGCAATCCCTTTTTCTACTTCTTCCAATAAATTTTCAGGAACAATAATTCTTCTAACAGCAGTACATTTCTGACCTGCTTTTATCGTAATTTCTTTAACTGTTTCCTTGATAAATAAATCAAATTCTTCCGTTCCTGGCACTGCATATTGACCTAAAATAGTAGCGTTCAATGAATCTGCTTCTAAATTAAACGGAACACTCTCTTGTGCAATTTGCGGTAATCCTTTTAAAATTTTACCTGTTGAAGCACTTCCTGTAAAAGTGACAACATTTTCTGATGTAACGTGATCTATAATTCCACGACCTAAACCACAAACTAATTGCAATGAACCTTCCGGTAAAATCTTTGAATCGATAATGTCACGAACCATTACCTCTGTTAAATAACACGTGTATTCGGAAGGTTTTACGATTGCTGGAACACCTGCCATTAAATTCACGGCAATTTTTTCTAACATACCCCAAATTGGGAAATTAAATGCATTGATGTGTATGGCAGCACCTTCTTTTGGTACCATGATGTGATGACCAATAAACGTTCCGTTTTTAGATAATGGAGCTGCTTGACCATCAACATAATAGGGTAAATCTGGAAATTGTCTTCTCAAAGATGCATTCGCAAATAAGTTTCCTATTCCTCCTTCTATATCAATCCACGAATCAACTTTCGTTGCTCCTGTCCATGCACTAACTTGGTAATATTTATTTTTTTTCTCCATTAAAAAAAGAGCCAATGCTTTCAACATTCTTCCTCTTTCTTGGAACGTCATCTTTCTTAACGTATGCCCTCCTGTTTTTCTTGCATACTCCAACATTGCTTGGTAATCCAACCCTGCACTTGATGCTTCTCCAATTTTTTCTCCAGTAATTGCATTGTACAGATTGGTTTCAACTCCGTCTCCATCAAACCATTTACCTAAAGCGTAATTTTGATAACGTTGCATATATTCAGTTTTATATTTCTAATTTTTAACTTGTAAAGATACAATGAAAACAATTACAAATGATGCAAAGTAACTTGACTGAATTACGATTTTTCCAATGGCTAAATTTTCTTTAACTTATAGTGTCCAATCTTGGTGAACATTACTCTAAATCCGATGTTCGGATGAGCTGAAATCATGCCTTTGTAAGGGTCTGGTCCAAATATCTTAATCGTTTCTGCATCGTCCATCCAACCACCTCCTGCAGTGCCTGAGTTTGTTTTATAAATGGACTCATAAACAAACTCTGCAACGTTACCGCTCATACAGTATAAGCCGAAAGTACTTTTGTTATAAGCAGTAGTGATTGCTTGTGTAAATGCACCATCATCAAAGAATTTTTTTGGAAAAGGTTTGTAATTCACTTCGTATTTTCCATCACTGTTTTTCGTG
>CALPVI020000163.1 GCA_943326975.2 Actinomyces viscosus
TAATATTCTCCAGCATTAGATTTGATAAATTCCAATTCGCAACCACCTTTCCATTTTGAATTTGAGATTACACGATTTGTTATTTCAATCAATTTTTCATCATCTAACGAAACACCTGCCCAAGCTTTACCTTTATCCGTAATGTATAGCTTTCTCATTGGAACAGCACCGATGCAATTTCCTTTCCCATCACCAATTGCAGTTACGTTTACTTCATTTCCGCTAACAAACTCTTGAACAATGATTGGTAAACCCCATTTTGCACTGATTTTATTGAAATAATTAACAGCTTGCTCTGGTGTTGCAGCAATTGAAGCGTCATAATATTTTCCTTTAATTACCAAAGGATAAGTAAATTCATTTTTCAATGCTCCTATTTCAGAAGAAGTAAATATCATTTTACTGTATGGTACTTTCACTTCATTTTCTAAACCAAATTCATACAATACTGATTTGTGTCGAGATTCAAATTGTTCTTGAGTTGGTAAAGCCGTAGCAATACCAAAATCTGTTTGCAATTGCTTAGAAAGTTTGATGAAACTGTGTAATTCTGCGTCAAAATTTGGAATAATTACATCGATTTTTTCAATGCTGTTGATATAACTTAGACGTTCTAATAAAGTTGCAGTTCCCGAAGATGGTAAAGGAATCGAATACGATTTATCTACCAAATCACGCATATACAAACCTGGTTCTAAGTTCTCGTAGGATAAACCTATAATTCTTACATCAAATTCATTACTTTCCTTTAATGCTCGAATAACAGGTATCCCAGGTCCTGGGCTATCAATATTATTGAGACCAGATACAGCGACTGTTATCTGTCGTTTACTCATGGCTATTTACAGTTAATTGGTAGTTGTTTAACATTAAAGAAAAATCAGCTAAATCTTTCTCTACAGTTGATGCATCTACATTGAATTTAGAAACTACTTCTAGTATTAATTCTTCTTTCGATTTATTTTCCTTTAACAAACGAATGATCTCCATTCCTACTTGGTTTGTTGAGAATGAATCTCCAGTGCTTGGATTAAAAATAAATCCTGAATCACTAATGGCAATGTTTTTATTGATCTGCATAATTCTATTGTTTAAGTTTATATTTCAAAGAAAGAAAAATTAAATCATTTATTTTAAATGTATCGGTAAACGACAAAAAAGTATCGGAGAATGATAAAATTTACCGCTAAATGATTGATTAAAAAGAAAAAAAGGAAGTCGTGATTAGAATGATTTTTGGATATAAGCCTTGAAAAATTGATCTTCATAACTCTTTCCAATTGGGATTTCAGTAATACCCATACTAATTACTTTACCTCGAACCGACTCAATTTTATTGATTGGAACGATATAAGAACGATGTACACGAACAAAATCTGAAGTAGGCAATTTTTCTTGAATTGACTTCATACTCATTAAAGTCAGTACTGGTTTTTTACCAAATTGGTGAATCTTAATGTAATCGTCAAATGTTTCTAAATACAAGATTTCTTGAAAAGGAATTTTCACTAAACTATATTCCGATCGTACATAAAGGTATTCAACGGTTATTTTATCCTGTTGGAATGCATAATTATAATACGATTTTGCTTTATCTATCGCTTGTTTGAAACGACTTTCTTCAAATGGTTTTAATAAGTAATCAATTGCATTTAAATTAAAGCCTTCCACTGCATATTCACTATGAGCGGTTGTAAATATAACCATCGTGTTTTTATGCAAATTTTTATAAAAATCGATACCAGAAATATCGGGCATTTGAATATCAAGAAAAATTAAATCAATTGAATGTGAACTTAAATAAGCATGTGCTTCTGTAGAATCTGTAAACGATCTTTCTAGATTCAAATCTGGTATAGTTGAACAGAAATAACTAATTATATCCAATGCTAACGGTTCATCATCTAATGCAATACAATTCATTATTTCACTTGAATTAAAAGGTTAACAAAAAATCGATTCTCCTCTTCAGTTATAGTCAGAGTGTGACTATTTGGATAATACTGCTCTAACCTTCGTCTTGAATTTTCTATTCCAATTTTCGTCTCATCTTCTACTTTCGCATGTGTTTTATGAATCGTATTTTGAATCTCGATAGTTAAATCAGTTCGAAACAATTTTATTGTAATAGCAATTTGACTTTCTTCAGAAGCGCTTACACCATATTTAAAAGCGTTTTCTATAAAGGAAATAAATAACATTGGAACTATTCGTTTTCCAATAAAATTACCTTCTTGTACAAAATTTACATTTACATTTTTGTTCAAGCGCATTTTTTGTAAATCGATATAATCTGAAACATATTTAATTTCTTTATCCAAAGAAACAAATTCTTCGTTAGCATCACTTATTACGTAACGCATAATTGAAGATAATTTCACAATTGATCCGGCTGTATCATCCGATTTTTTAACTGCTAAAGCGTAAATTCCATTTAATGTATTGAATAAAAAATGGGGATTAATTTGGGCTTTTAAATAAGATAGTTCAACGTTTGCTTTTTCTAATTCTGTTTGTCTCCATCGCTCATACATCTTCAAACCAAACGAAGCAACTAATACAATAATCAAACGGATAATCATACTTCCAAACAATGGAGGATCATCATTCCTATCTAAAAGAGCTCGGGTTGGTTGCTCCATTTTCAAGAACCATGCTATTAAAGTAGAAATGATAAAAGTGAAAAAAATAATCGTTCCGTAAGTGTAATAAAGATGTTTAAAATAATATTTTGGAATGGCGATTAAATAATTGAAATAGAAAATTCCAATAAAAAAAACATTAGATAATAAAATACTGATAATCAAACTACCAGATTCACCACTTCTATAAATATCCAAGGGCTTTGGAAAGAATATATAAGGCAGGATAATGAATTGAATCCAAACTAAAACATGTAATAATATAACTTTTGAACGTTTTGTCATGCTAAACAAATGTAAAGATTAATTTGAAAGAAATGAAATTTGGAATTCATTCCCTTTTTTCTAATTTTACACTATGGATTACAAAGCGATCATACGCGATATTGAGAATAAGAAATTTGAAAAAATTTATTTTCTTCATGGCGAAGAACCTTTTTTCATTGACGAAATAACTAAAGCATTGTTTGATAATGTTTTAGAAGAACATGAACGTGATTTTAACCAAGCAGTAATGTATGGTAAAGATTCAGAAGTTTTAAATGTTATCTCTGAAGCAAAGGGCTATCCAATGATGTCCGAATACAAATTAGTTGTAATTAAAGAAGCACAAGATTTAAAAAACTTTGATTTACTTGAATCTTACTTTGAGCAACCTGCTGATAATACGGTATTTGTAATCAATTATAAATATAAAACCTATGATACCAGAAAGAAAATAGCGAAAACTGCGGCTAAAAATGGTATCATTTTCAAATCAGAAAAAATTCGTGAATACAATCTTGCTGAATGGATCAATGCTTACGTTCGAACAAAAGAATATAGTATTACTTCTAAAGGTTCAATCATGCTTTCTGAATTCTTAGGGAATGATTTAAGTCGTATTACAAACGAATTAAATAAATTATTCCTTTTGATTGAAAAAGGTACAACAATCAATGAAGTTCACATTGAGGAAAATATCGGAATTTCTAAAGATTATAATCCTTATGAATTAACAAATGCAATTTTGGTTCGTGATGTTCCAAAAGCGTTTTCAATTGTCCATTATTTCGAACACAATCCGAAAGCAGGAGAGTTAATTGTGATTATTCCAACTATTTTCAATGTGTTTACAAAATTAATGCGCATACATTTTTTACCGAATAATTCAAAAGAAGCTATCGCACAAGCTATCGGTGTTCACCCTTTTGTTGCAACTTCTTATATCAACGCAGCAAAAGTGTACAATCCAAAAAAAATTGCAGCGAACATTGCTATTTTGCACGAATATGATTTAAAATCAAAAGGTGTTGATAATGCAACATTTACTGGTGGAGAATTAATGCGAGAAATGATTTATCGACTTTTACACTAATGAGACTATTCTACGATCCAACGATTGATTCTAACGCAAAATCACATTCATTAAGTGAAGAAGAATCAAAACACATTTGTAAAGTATTACGTTTATCAAATGGAGATGATGTAGCAATCATTGATGGAAATGGTTCATTGTTTGAAACAAAAATCAGTGATGCTAATCCAAAAAAATGTGTTGTAGAAATTATAAAACAAACGATCGAACCCAAAGCAAAAGAAGAAATTCACATTGCTATTGCCCCAACAAAAATGATGGATCGATTGGAATGGTTTTTAGAAAAAGCTACTGAGATTGGAATTACTGAAATTACACCTCTACTCTGCTCTAATTCAGAAAGAAAACAGATTAAAGATGAACGTTTAGAAAAAATACTCGTTTCTGCAATGAAACAATCGAAACGAATGTATCTACCAAAATTAAATCCTTTTACAGATTTCAATTCATTCATTCAAAAACACCCAAAAGGTTTGATAGCGCATTGCTATGAAAATAAAAAAAATGCGATGAAAGATGTATTTGAATTCACGGACTGCCCTATTTTAATTGGTCCTGAGGGTGATTTCTCAACTCAAGAAGTCGAAAAAGCAATACAAACTGGTTACAAAACAATTACATTAGGAAACAATCGTTTACGAACAGAAACAGCCGGTTTATACGCCGTTATGAAAGCGAAATTAATGATTGATAATCTTTAAAGTTTTTCCCACTTTGGGGGGATTAAATGAGAGGATTTATTTTTAGATTTTAAATTATTGATTATGAAATATATAATATTTAGTGTTTTTTCAATTTTAATGTTTATTTCCTATTCTCAAGGAACGTATCAATTAGCAGTATTGAAATACAATGGCGGTGGAGATTATTATGCAAATCCTACAGCTTTACCTAATTTAATTTCATTCTGTAATCAGAATTTAAACACAAATATTTCAAAAGATGTTCCTTATGTTGAAGTGGGGAGTCCAGACTTATTTTTATATCCTTTTATTCATATGACAGGTCATGGAAATGTTGTTTTCTCTCCATCGGAGGTTGAAAATTTACGTAAATACTTATTAGGAGGTGGTTTCTTGCACGTGGACGACAATTACGGAATGAATGAATTTATTCGAGTAGAATTAAAAAAAGTATTTCCAAACAATGAATTAGTAGAATTACCATTTAATCA
>CALPVI020000164.1 GCA_943326975.2 Actinomyces viscosus
AGTATTGTGTTTAATCGTTAAATTAATTGTAATCAAGCTATCACAACCTGCTTTATTAGGAATTGTTACATTGTAAGTTCCCGAATTTGTAAAAATCTGTCCATCTGGTGCTGTGTAAGTTTCACAATTTGAAGTTGTAATTGTATTGGAAGAATTTATGCAAGTACTATATTTTGCAGTATAACCATCACCTATGACAGAATTATTTATATTATTTAACAAAGTAGTTCCATTACCAGTATCAAAATCTGAATTTCCTCGAAAAAGACCGTTTATATAAATTGCATTCTTCATTAAATTGATTTTTTCAATTGTGATTTCACCACCCGTATTAATCGTATTAATGTATTCTAACCAAACAAAATCAGCTGTACTATTTAATTTTAATATAAATCCTCCTAGTATATTTTTTAATAAAATACCAGTACCTGTATCAAAATCTGTATCACCATTACCGAAAGTACTTCCTACAATAAAAATGTTATTAGATTTATCTATGTCAAAAGAATTAATAACTAACGAACCCGATGATAATATTGATTTAACCCAAACAAAATTCCCATCTTTATTAAGTTTTAATATATAGTGATTATAATAATATGAGTTTGGTGGATTAATTATGTTTATTTGAATTGAAGGATCAAAATCAACAGAACTATTAAACCATCCTATTAGATAAATATTGTCATTTTGATCTATTTTTATACTATTTATTTTGTTTTGACCATTATTTTGATTATATAATGTTTTTGCCCAAATAAAATTTCCATTTGCATCAAATTTTGAAATATATGAAGTATTGTTTTGAGAGTATATATTTGTTGTTTGACTACTAGGATCAAAATCCATATTTCCATTATATTCCCCAAGTAAATAGATATAGTTTTTTGAAATTGATATTAGTCTCGCATTTTGAGAATCATTATCACTATAAAAACTTCTTACCCAAATAAAGTTACCATTTGAATCTAATTTTAGAATAAAATTATCTTGGGAAATATTACCATGGCTTGTTAAATTATATACGTTATTAGATGGGTCGAAATCTTGAGTCCCATTAAAAACACCATAAATATAAATATTACCGATAGAGTCACATTTTAAATTATCGCCATTAGTAATAGATGGTTTACCTATATTTTTAGCCCAAATAAAGTTTCCATCAGTAGTAAGTTTTAGTATGAAAAATGAATTTGATATTCCACTTGCTGAAAGATTATATGTTGAGTTGTTAGGGTCAAAATCAACTATACCAGTAAAATATCCACTTATTATAATGTTTCCAATAGAATCGTTTGATATTGAGGTTACATTATCGCTATTAATACCTCCTAATGTTTTACCCCATAAATAATTTCCATTTTTATCAAATTTGGAAATAAAAACATCCATATCGCCATTACTAGTGTAATTTGAAATATTAATACTAGGATCTAAATCAATTGTCTGTTTAAATTCACCAACTACATATATATTTTCATTTGAATCTACATAGCTATTCTTTGATGTTGAATATCTATCTGAATTTGTATTATTTTTCGCCCATTGTAAATTTATATTTTGTGAAAATAAAAATGATGAAAAAAATAAAGAAATTAATATTAAAATGGTTTTCATGATAAAAGGTAGTTCTTTAAAAGGTTAATGGAATAAATCTTAAACAAATTAGTTAAATATCTAAGTGCATAAAATATTTTTTTCTTTTCACTCCTTCCCCCCATCATAACCTTCAACTGTTTTTTTCAATTCATCTGAAAAATTGAAAATATCATCAAGAGAAGTAATTTCATTTTTGATTTCTTTCTTTTGATCGTCGAAAGTGGCTATGAATTTTTTGTTTCCATTTAGGTACAATCGACATATGGATTTACGATTATTATCATCTAATAGAATAGCAAAGTAGGATTGTGCGTCTCTATAAGAGATTCTACTTACAGGAATTATTTGACGTAAAATTGTTTTTACAATCATAAACCCTTCTAATTCTTCTTCGGTAGTTATTACTTTAGATTCTTCAACTTGATTTTCAATTGATTCAATATTAGAATCAGTTTCAACAACTTCATCAGGGCTTAATGCATTTTTAAGTCTGTCGTTGATTAAATCATTAATATGTTGTTGTATAGCTCTTTTAGTTAAACTTGTAAATTGCTCTAATACTTTAGCAGTAACAACACTTGGGTAAACTTGTTTTGCAAAATATTTCACAAACTCTGCACTTGGGTTTATTAATTCGTTATGAATGATGTGTTTAAGTTCATTCATGTATTTCAATTCACTAGCTGTATTCACAATGCTTTCTGCATCAAAATGTGCTTTATGGAATTTCTTTAATTCCTCAATTTGATTGTCTTTGAGTTCTGTAATATTGATATCCAAGAATGGTTTTTCGTCCATTTTATTTGGTTCAACCAAATCAGAATAAAAACGAAAATTGATTCCATTCGTCAAGATCCCAAATTTTGCTTTTGACACATGGAAATATCTTAATAGTTGACCGTCGTGTAAATTTAAGTTTTGTGCCCAATGTTTACATTCTATCAAGATTGTTGGATTTCCATCTTTGAATATCGCGTAATCTATTTTTTCTCCTTTTTTTATTCCCAAATCAGCAACAAATTCTGGAACAACTTCTAAAGGATTAAAGACATCGTAACCAAGAGATTGTAAAAACGGCATGATAAAAGCATTTTTAGTTGCTTCCTCAGTTAAAATTTGTTCTTTTAATTTTGCAATTCTTTCTGCTATTTGCTTTAATTGATCTTTTAAATCCATTGGAATATCAAGTGTTTTAATTAAGTGTTTTAAAATTTCCTTCAAAAGTACTAATTAATACACAAATATGCGCATTTATAATGCAAAATAATACACATATATCACTCCATATTTGCACATATGCAACACAGAGGAGAAATAGTAAAAAAGGCTATACAATTAAGTGGTTATTCAATTACGAAATTATCTGAGAAGTTAGGTAGAAGTAGGAGATGGATGTACCAAGTCTTTGAGAATAGCACAGTATCCTTGGATTTAATTTTAGAAATCGGGAAGATCATACATTATGATTTTTCTGGGGACATCAAAGAATTAAAGCATCTTCAAAATAAACCTTTCACAGCTGTTGAGCCTCAAGGTCAATATTATACTAAGCAAGAAGAAACTGCAGAATATTGGAAAAATAAATATTTGCAGTTATTGGAAGAACACAATGCTTTGTTGAAGAGGGTTTAAACAAGTTTTTAACTTATATCAATTTAACTTTGAATTTTCCAATAATTTTGAAGGTATAATGCCGATATAGTTTTGGTTAAACTGGAATTTTATTCCAGTACTATCAAAAGTCAATCAGTATTACAATAGATATTCTTCGTAGTTTTTTGGAGTTATAACTTCTAATGATGAAATTGTATAGTTATTTGTAAATGTTGTTGGGAATTTTACTTTTTTATTTGGATTCCATTTAAATTCAAACGCCTTTAATTCCCCATTTACTTCTTCAATATAATCAACTTCCTGTTGAGAGGTGGTTCGCCAAAAATAAAGTTTAGCATCTATTTGATTATTTTCTAAATACTTTTTTCTCTCACTGATAATAAAATTTTCCCACATAGCTCCAATGTCTGATCGAGATTGTATAGGATTAAAATTGCGAATGATTGCATTTCTAATTCCATTATCATAAAAGTAAATTTTCTTTCCTTTTTTGATTTCATTTCTTATGTTTCTACTATAGGCTGGTAATGTAAATATTACAAATGCTTTTTCTAATAAATCTATGTATTTACTTACTGTATGAAAATCAGCACTAACTAATAGACTAATTTCATTTATAGATACCTCACTTCCAACTTGTAACGCTAACGCTTGTAGAATTTTTTCTAATATATCATGTTTTTTTATAAAGTCGAGTAGGAGTAAATCTTTATATAAGTAACTATTTGCTAGTAGTTTTAAATTTTCGACAGCATCCGTAGGATTTGAAGCTATTTCAGGATAATAACCAAAAATCAATCGTTGTTCTAATAATCTTTTTTCTTCTATTATTCCATGATGATTTACCATTTCTTGAAAAGAAAGAGGATGTAATTGATATTCATATTTTCTTCCTGTCAAAGGTTCTTTTGTTTCACTTGCCAAATCTAAAGCAGACGATCCTGTAGCGATTACCTGAACATCTTTCAATATATCAGTAATTATTTTTAATGTTAAACCAATTCCTTTTATACGTTGTGCTTCGTCTATAAACACTATTTTATGATTACCAAATAGCAAAGATAATTTAGTAGAAGAAGTGTTTTCAAGTGCTTCTCTAATGTCGCTTTCATCACCATTTAGAAATAAATAATTATAATTTCCTTTTGATAGTATTTCACGTATAATAGTTGTTTTACCAACTTGTCGAGGCCCAAATAATAAAATTGCTTTTCCTTTGAACAATCTTTTTTCAATTAGTGATTCTATCTTTCTGGTAATCATTTTTTCAAATATTAATGAACCAAAAATACAATTTTAAGTTTTCAAATCCAAAATAATCATAATATTATCGGATTCAAATCCAAAATAATCATACTATTTTTGGATTACAACCTGATAAAATCATTTCATTTCTATTCCTTTTAGATGAAAAGATGATACACATTCATTTTTAATATCTATTTTCTAAAATTTATTTCAAGCACATTATTTTTCATAAATAATTATTAATCAATATTATATCCGATTATAATCAATTACATTCGACAACAAACGAAAGCAAATAATTAATAACCGATAAAAGTTTTGAAGCTGAACAAACTTTGCAGTGTCGAAATCAATCAACGAAATTGATGGGAAACAAAAAATTCAAACTTTTAAAAATTTACACATTATGAGCACATTAAGAAACAAAGTTAGTTTGATTGGAAGATTAGGTAAAAAACCAGAAATTCAAAAAGTAGGGAATGATTATTCTATCACACGATTTTCTATCGCAACGAATGAAAATTTCAAAGATAAAAACGGGCAATGGAAAGAAAACACTCAATGGCACAGTGTATATGCATGGGGTAAAACAGCTGAAAGAATTGTACAAATGGCTGAAAAAGGAAATGAATTAATGATCGAAGGAAAATTAGTGAATCGTTCATACGAAAAGGCGGGTGAGAAACGCTATAGTACCGATATCGA
>CALPVI020000165.1 GCA_943326975.2 Actinomyces viscosus
GAACAATTTAATCCATTTAAAGCGTTACAAGATCTTTCAATTGATGAATTAAAAATTCCTTTTGTTCGTGATTTTATAAAAAAGAATACTCAGGAAATCTATACGATTCAAAATTTAACAGATTCGAATGATCAATTTGAAATTAATTCGAAAGATTATAACACTAGTGATTATCCCACAACACTTTATCAAATTGTTAATAAAGTTAAAAAAGAGAATTCTGAAGTGTCAGAGATTTCGATGCGTGATTATATTGTAAAATCAAATTTGATTTTTGTTTTAATTATTAAAAATTTAGAAGATGCAAATTTTTCTTCTATTCAAAAAATAAGTAAATTAGAAAAGGAATGTAATTTCAAAAAAATTCCGTTTATCATTATTTCTAATGAAAGTGCTAAATCCATGAATTCTTTTAAAAGAAAAAATGGTTTACATATAGCGGCGTTTACAAATGATGAAACAGAATTAAAAGCAATTACACGATCAAATCCGGCTTTGATGATTATCAAAAAAGGAATTATTATTGGTAAATATCCACATCGTTCAATCCCAACTTTTGAATGGTTGAGTAAAAATATATTAGTAAAAAAATGAGAAAAAAAATTGTAGCAGGAAATTGGAAGATGAATTTGTTCAAGAATGAAGCAAATGAATTATTTACTTCAATTTCAGAATCAATTCAAAATAATTTGGCTGTGGAAGTTGTAGCTTTTCCTCCTGCTTTGTTTGTGAGTGATTTATTAAATTTAAAATCTTCCGTTTCAGTAGGTGTACAAAACTTTTATCCAAAAGAAAAAGGAGCTTTTACGGGCGAGATTTCAATTACACAAATAAAAGATTTGGGAGTTAAATACGCATTGGTAGGTCACTCCGAACGAAGATTATACTTTAACGAATCAAATGAATTTCTTAAAGAAAAGGTTGATGCAGGTTTAGAAAACGAGATAACAATTGTTTTTTGTTGTGGGGAACCTTTAGACGTAAGAGAATCAGGAAACGAATTGAGTTTTGTTAAAAAACAAATTGAAGAAAGCCTATTTCATTTATCTGAAAAACAGATTCAAAAAATTATTGTTGCTTATGAGCCTGTTTGGGCAATTGGTACAGGAAAAACAGCAACAATTGAACAAGCAGAATCAATGCATAAGTCGTTAAGAAGTTGGTTTGAAGAAAAATATTCAACTGAAATAGCGAATTCAATATCAATCCTTTATGGCGGAAGTTGCAATGCATCAAATGCAAAAGAATTATTTCAATGCCCAAATGTTGACGGAGGATTAATAGGAGGTGCGGCATTGGATGCTTCATCGTTTTTACAAATAGCAAATTCATTCTAATGGACTATTTAGAATTATCAATTACGGTTACACCAAGAGATCCTTGGACTGAAATACTAACAGTTGAATTAGCTGAATTAGGTTTTGATAGTTTTGTTGAAACTGAAGAAGGAGTTTTAGCTTATGGCGCTGTATCAAATGTGAATATGGATACCATAGTAAGTGAGACATTGATAGCAAATAAATCTGACGAATATAAGATTGATTTTACTGAAAAAGTAATTCCGCATCAAAATTGGAATGCGGTTTGGGAATCTGATTTTCATCCTGTAGAAGTAAAAGATTATTTAACAATTGTTGCTCCTTTTCATTCAAAGGAGGACAAAAAAGGAATGATAATTGAAATTCAGCCTCAAATGTCTTTCGGCACAGGTCATCATCAAACTACTTGGCTAATGGCTAATGCATTATTTGAACTTGAATCAATGCCAAGTAATATCTTGGATATGGGTTCAGGTACAGGTGTTTTGGCAATTATAGCTGAAAAACTAGGAGCTAAAGAAATTCTTGCAATTGATATAGAAGATTGGTCAGTTGAGAATGCGATTGAGAATGCAGAAAGGAATCAATGTAAAAATATTGATGTAAAATGTGGTAATGTTGATTTGTTAATTAAACAAAAATTTGGATTAATTATTGCAAATATTAATAAGAATGTATTAACTTCTCATATGGAACAATACGCTCTTTCTTTAGAAAAAGAGGGGATATTATTATTGAGTGGTTTTTTTGAATCGGATGTGGCTGAGTTAGTCAATTTTGCTTGTCAGTTTGGTTTGGAGAAAATAGAAGTTTACTCTAAAGAAACGTGGGCAGGAATAAAATTAATAAAAAAGTAATTTTTTAAATATTTCATTATGTTAAGGAGTTTTTTCATATGGATTGGTTTTCTGCTTATTACAGGGATTTCAGTTGCTCAATCATATCCAAACGATAGAGAAAAATTCACAAAATATTTTCATAAAGTCTTAACTGAATATGGAAAAGGTGAATTTAGAGATTTTGCGAAGGATGATCTCCCTAAGATGTTATTAGAGTCTAACGAATTTTCAAATGATTATTTCAATCGAATGGTTGCTACTTGTAATTTGATGGAGACTAAAAGATTAAATCCTTATCCAGATATTTATAATTATGTTTTTTCAGTTTACTCTTTTATTAAAGGAAAGCAATCCAATTCAAGTTTTATGGCTTGGCATGCATCGGTAGATAAATTATTAGACTTAAGAGATACACGAAAATTTGCAGATTTCATTGAGTTATCTGCAGGATTCTTTTCTAAAACTAGAATTGCTGAATCTTCTAATTTTGATTGGTATTATTATGGAGGAACTTATTCATTTGAATTTACAGATAAACCTTTTATTCGTTTTGCAAACGGAACATTAGCTTGTAGAGTTGAAAATAGAGAAAATGACACGAAAGATGAACATCCATATATTGATAGCTTAGTTATAATGGGGACAAGCGGTGTTTACGACCCAATTTTAAGGAAATGGGAAGGGAATGGTGGCGTTTTAAACTGGGTAAAAGTTGGTCTTTCAAAAAATGAAACGTACGCCACTCTGTCTAATTATGAAATTTCATTAAAGTCTTCAACTTTTACAGCTGATTCAGTAACATTAAAAACGCCTTATTTCAATAGAACAATTCAAGGTAAATTAACGGATAGAGCTTTCAAAATTAACAGAGAAATAGATAAGATTTATCCTCAATTTATTTCGTATGAAAAACGTTTGACAATTAAAAATATTAGACCAGATGTTGATTATGATGGCGGTTTCTCACTTCAAGGAAGTAGTTTCGTAGGTGTCGGTTTTCCCAAAGAACCTGCGAAAGTTATTATTTACCGTAATTCTACTCCATTTATCTATGCAAGTTCGCAGGAAATTACAATTGCACCAAGAAGAATTTCAGCTCATACAACAGGGATCAAATTAGTGTACAATATTACAGATTCAATTTCTCATCCTGGTGTTGATTTTTCTTATGATTTGGATAAGAAAATGGTTGAGATGGTGAGAACTAAATCAGGTGTGGGTCAATCGCCATTTGGAGATTCCTATCATCAATTGGATATTTATGCTCCTAAATTAACATGGAATACTGAATCTACAGATATTAATGTGACTTATGAAATTGGAACCAGTCAGGAGCAAAGAATTGCACGATTAGAATCAAAAAATTATTTTGATGAAAAATTGTATGATTATTTACAAGGCATGGAGGCCATTCATCCTTTAGTAGCGATTTCAAAATATTGCTATAAATATGATGAGTACGTTATGCAAGATGGAAAATTTGCTTCAATATTAAATAAAACATTAGAACAAGCGAAACCATTAATGCTAGAATTATCAGCTTATGGTTTTATTTCTTATGATTCTGAGACTAAAATTGTAATAGTAAATCCAAAAGTTACAAATTTTGTTGAGAGCAAAGCAGGTAATAGAGATTTCGATAACTTAGTTTTTATTTGTGATTTTAAGCCAAAAGAATTAAAAGGTTATACGGAAGAGCAACTTAAAAAAGATGACTATTTACGTCAAATTCAAAGGGAATACCAAGAGAAAACAGACAAGCGAAGAATGATGCACAGTTTCGCAACGATTAGTATTTCTTCTTTAGATGTAACTGCACGTGCAGTAGATTATGTAAGATTATCAGAAGCGCAAAACACGATAGTTTTCCCAATTGGAAATGAAGTTGTTGTAAAACAAGATCGAAACTTTGAATTTGGCGGTTGGGTGAATTCTGGTAAAATGGAGATAGACGCTTTATCGGCTTCATTTGTTTACAAAGATTTTAAAATCATTTTATTAAAAACAGATAAATCAACTTTTAGGTTGAAACCGCTATCTGAAAAAGATGGAACAAAACCAATTGGGATGTTGAGTAGTATTTCTGGAATTGTAGGAGATTTATACATTGATGATCCATTAAATAGATCAGGTCAAGGTAAAAAGTATACGGATTATCCAAAATTGAAATCGGTTAAAAATTCGTTTGTATATTATAATTCGAAAGCGATTATGAGGGGAGCTTATGATAGTACACGTTTTTATTATACCGTATTCCCTTTTGATATAGACAGTTTAGATAATTTTTTCGAATCTAATTTTAAAATTGTAGGAGAGTTAACATCAGCTGGTATATTTCCTAAAATTAGACAGGACTTAGTCATTATGCCTGATTATTCTTTCGGTTTCTCTTCTAAAGCACCAGAAGCTGGTTATGAGTTTTACGGTACAAAAGCAAAGTATAATAATAAAATTTTATTATCAAATAATGGATTGCAAGGTGCAGGTAATATAGATTTTGTTCAGTCAAGGTCTACTTCATTGAATTTGTATACATTTTTACCTGATTCATGTATTGGTTTAGCAAAATTTGTTAATAATCCTGTAGAAACGGGAATTCAATTTCCAGATGTTAATTGCAAAGCAGCATTTATAACTTACATACCAAAAAATAATTTATTGAAAGCAGCTTCTACTGCAAGAAATGAATTGTCTATGTTTAAAGATGAGGCAAAATTGAGTGGAACAGTATATGTTAGAAATGAAGGATTAAGAGGGAAGGGTACGATTGATATGAAAACTGCTCAGATATTCTCTTTTGATTTTAAATTTAAACGTTGGGAATTGGATGCCGATACAGCAGAGTTTAATTTGAAGAATACGCACATGGAAGAAGGTGAGGAGGAAATGGCATTTAGATCATCTAACGTAAAATCACATATTTCATTTGCTGATCGAAAAGGAGAGTTTGTTTCGAATGATGGTACTTC
>CALPVI020000166.1 GCA_943326975.2 Actinomyces viscosus
GAATGATTTAAAACCATGCGATTTTTACATTGCTGAATCAGCGCATATTGACACTCAAAAAGAATTTGATTTAGCACCAAAAACGTATTTAACAATTGCTTTAGGAGCTCAATTTGCTACGAAAAGAATACCGGTTTCAAAATTAAAGGAAATCATTTCAGAAATTGATGCGCCTATCGTTTTGAGTGGCGGTAAAATGGATCATGAATTGGCATTGGAAATTTGTAATTCATTTCCAGATAAGTTAATCGTAAATGCTTGTGGACCTTATTCACTTCAACAATCAGCAAGTATTGTTCAGCAATCAAAAGTTATTTTAACAAATGATACAGGACTAATGCACATTGCATCTTGTTATGAAATACCAACTATTAGTGTTTGGGGAAATACGGTCCCAGCCTTAGGAATGTTTCCTTATTTTCCTGTTAAAAAAGAATTATTTTCAATTCACGAAGTAGATGGTTTAAAATGCAGACCCTGTTCAAAAATTGGGTTTAAGGAATGTCCAAAAGGTCATTTTGATTGCATGAATTTACAAGATGCGAAATCTATTTCAGCAGATGTAAATCAAGCTTTGAATAATTAATCAACACATTTCTATTTTTTATTTCTCACTTATTTTTTGAGTGTAACCAAAGTCACTTACTATCTCTATTTGTTTGGTCATATTTGCATAGAAAAGTTGCAAAATGAAGTTTATTCAAAAATACAAATTGACAATTATTGGAACACTCGTTGGAGCGATTGGAGGGTATTTATATTACCATTTTGTAGGTTGTGCTTCTGGTACTTGTGCGATTACATCAAAGCCATTGAATAGCACTTTATATGGTGCGTTTATGGGTGGAATTTTGTTCAGTGGTTTTCAAAAAGAAGTGAAAGAAAAACAATAACATTCGTTGTTTCGAATTGAAAATTGCGATATAAAATATAAAAATGAAAGAAAATTTACTAACGGGTTGGAGTTTTAGGAGAGCACTTTTTTTGATTGTAGGGATTATTATTCTTGTTCAATCTGGTGCAAAAAGTGATTGGTTAGGAGTGGCTTTAGGAAGTTATTTTGCGGCGATGGGTTTGTTTCAAATTGGGTGTGCTTCTGGTACTTGTTTTACTCAACCGATTACTTCAAAAAATGATTCAAACACACCGATCGAAATAGAAGATGTAGAATATGAAGAGGTCAAATTAAAAAATTAAAGGTATGAACGCAACACATTTTTATGACGTTAATTTAACGTGGGAAAAAGATAGAAAAGGAGTTATTTCTTCACCGGTTTTAACTTCGTCAATTGAAGTAGTTACACCACCTGAATTTCCAAAAGGGATAGAAGGATTATGGTCACCAGAGCATTTGTTTGTAGGTGCAGTGAATAGTTGTTTGATGACAACATTTTTAGCAATTGCTGAAAACTCACATTTAGAATTTGTAGCGTTTGAATCGAATGCTATAGGGAAATTAGAAATGGTTGATGGTAAATATATGATAAGTGAAGTTGTATTAAAACCAATTTTAACCATTAAAGATGAATCGAGCAAAGAAAAAGCATTACGTGTTTTATCTAAATCTGAATCAGCTTGTTTGATTTCTAATTCTATAAAATCAACAATTATCTTTGAACCTCAAATTATCATAGAATCAATTTTGGTAGAAAATTTAGCATTATAATAATTCATATTATTAATTTCAACTCAGTTAAATAAATTAACACTAGATAAAATAGCAATGAAACAAACTTTACTTTTTTTACAATTTATTCTTTTAGTAGCATTTACAAGCTGTACGAATGGTCAATCAAAAGGAGGGAATACGAATTTATCTCCTACTGAATTTGCTGCAAAATTAAAAGAAATGCCAGAGGCGCAGTTAATTGACGTTAGAACACCAGGAGAAGTGGCACAAGGTTTTATCGAGTTCGCTAAAAACATAGATTACAATGGTAGTAATTTTGCAAGTGAAATAGCAAAATTAGATAAATCAAAACCTGTTTTTGTGTATTGTTTAAGTGGTGGAAGAAGTGGATCTGCTGCAGCTGAAATGCGTTCTCAAGGATTCAAAGAAGTCTATGAATTAAACGGAGGTATCATGAAATGGTCTGCATCGAATTTACCATTAGTTACAAAAAATTCAGCACCAAAAGCGACAGGAATGACAAAAGCAGAATTTGATAAATTAATTTCTACAGATAAAGTAGTTTTAATTGATTATTATGCTGAATGGTGTATGCCGTGTAAAAAAATGAAACCTTATTTAGATGAGATTGCATCAGAAATGAAAGCAGATGTCGTTGTAATCCGAATCGACGTTGAGAAAAATCCATTGATAGCTAAAGAGCAGAAAATAGAAGCAATTCCTGTTTTACAAGTTTATAAAGGAAAAAAACAAACATGGAATAATATAGGTTTTGTAGAGAAAGAAGAAGTAGTTAAGCAGTTGAAGTAATCAAATGAATGAACTATTTAAGTTATCCTTATTCAAATTTGAATGGGGATTTTTTTATTTTTACCACTTAATATTTATAGTGTTTCTTCTATGAAGTATTATGAGTAGCTTACTTAATTAAATTATTTTATGAAATGGTATTTAAAAGCATTTAGGCAATATGCAGATTTTAGCGGAAGATCAAGAAGAACTGAATATTGGATGTTTACATTATTTCAGGTTTTTTTTGCTGCAATAGCAATTTTACTAGATGTTTTATTAGGTACTACAATAGATCCTTTACCTTATGGTATAATTTTTATTTTGTATACAATGGCTTCATTTATTCCAGGTGTAGCTATATCAGTTAGGAGATTACAAGACTTGAATAAGAGTGGTTGGATGTTATTAATTGGATTGATTCCATTAGCTGGAGCTATATGGTTGTTTGTTATAATGTGCTTGGAAGGAACAAAAGGAGAAAATCTATATGGCTTTGATCCAAAAGAGGAAGAAATTTACTAGTTATAGGTCTATCATCACACAGCCTTTTTCTTTACATGTTTTTTGTGTAAAAACTATAATCTTTTAAGACAGTATCAATGAATTTTAAATCTGTTTTTTCTACTTTTTGTTCACCTAAAATTGATTCAATTTTTCTTGCTAACTTATTAATATTCTCTAAGTTTCGATCACTATTATAGTTGGTAAGCACATTTTTAATGATACGAACATCTTTGTCTGTCAATTTTAAAATTGTTTTATAAACAGGCGTATAATCAATTTTTACTTCTTTAAAAATGGTGTGGTTCAATCTCCAATCGGATGTTAAGCTAATTACGGAAGTACCAGAAGTGATGTCTCCTAATCGTTGACCTTTGTTAGAAATGACCATTGATAAAATACCAATAACACCAAGACTAATGTTTACATCGATGATTCGAAAGATCCAACGTGTAAAGTAGTCGATTACAGATGCTTGGTATCCATCGCATTTGATTACTTTAATTTTTGCCAACTTTTTTCCTACTGTGAATCCATTCCAAAAAACTTCTAAAATGAGGCTGTAAAAGATTACAGGTAATAAAATAAGAATATTTATAGCCATCACAGACCAATAATCCAACATAGAAATTCGATTAAAAAAACTTGATTTATTTAATAATGTATAGATTAAAAAGATATATGCAAATTTGATTAAGAAATCAATAAATGATGCAAGTATACGTTTTCCAACAGATGCTAATTCAAGATTGATTGTAACATTTTGAGTGGTAACTATTGGTAATACAGCCATTTTAATTATTTTTATCCTATGAGAGAAGTCGCTTTTATCGAACAAAATAAACAAAAATGGATTGAATTTGAAAAATTCACCAAGAATAAAAAAGATTCTATCTTAAATTCAGATCAAATTTCAAGTTTATACATTCAAATTATGAATGATTTGTCATTTGCTCAAACGAATTATCCTAAAAGTAAAATTGTCAATTATTTAAATCAACTTGCGACTCAGATTTATATTGACATCTACAAAATGAAAAAAGCTGAAAAAAATCAATTCATTCAATTTTTCAAAATAGATGTTCCCCTCATCGTTTATCAATACAGAAAATATATCTATGGTACTTTTATTTTGTTTGCGATTTTCTTGTTAATGGGTATTTTTTCGGCAAAGTATGATAATCAATTTGCGCGTTTGGTTTTGGGTGATGGATACATAAATACAACGTTAGAAAATATTAAACAAGGTGATCCAATTGCAATCTATAAATCGGGAAGTAATTGGGGTAGTTTTATTGGTATTACCATGAATAACTTAATGGTAGGATTAAAGTCTTATTTGAATGGCTTGTTTTTAGGGTTCGGTTCTGTTTACAGTTTGTTCTCTAATACTATCATGTTGGGTACTTTTCAATATTTCTTTTATGAAAAAGGAGTTTTATTGGACAGTGTAAGAGGAATTTGGATTCATGGTTCAATGGAGATTTTCGGAATGGTTATTGAGGCTGCTTGTGGAATTATTTTAGGTTGTTCTATTTTATTCCCAGCTTCTTATTCACGCTTAGACTCATTTAAAAAAGGATTCCAGAAAAGTGTTAAAATCTTTATAAGTACTTTGCCTTTTACGGTAGCAGCAGGATTTTTGGAAGGTTACATTACGCGTTATTCCAATATAATGCCTTTGTGGTTGTGTTTTTTAATCATTTTAGGAACATTAGCTATCATATCGTCTTATTATTTAATTTATCCTATCTTTATTCACCGAAAATTAAATCAATTTATAAAAACACAATCAAATGTTTGAATTATTCAAAGGAACGAGTTACAAAGGCTATATTGAAGATACATTTAAATTCATAAAATTGTATGGCCTTCATTTAATTAAAAATTATTTGATTATAAATTCTTTATTTATTATCACAACTTCTGTCCTTACTTCATCATTAGGAAGCAATTCAATTTTAAATTTTCCGATATCAGTTATGGTGCTATTATTCTTTTTAGTGCTTGTTTTTGGTGTTTTTAATTTTGCTTTTATACCGGTTTATTTTAAATTAATTGCTGAAAATAGTGGAACTAATTTTGGTCTAAAGGAAATTTTAAAAGGGATAAAAAATTCGATTGGAAAAACAATTAAATATTCTTTGTATATGATAATGTGGTCAATTCC
>CALPVI020000167.1 GCA_943326975.2 Actinomyces viscosus
TAATATCATCGTGAATCAATGAAAAATTATGAAACAACTCAACAGATAAAGCTGCTGGCAATGATTTATTACATTCAATACCAAAAGCATCGGTCGCCATTAAAGTAAGGACTGGACGCATCCGTTTGCCTCCTAAAACAAGAAAATAATGTAATGGATCATATAAGTTTGAAGGAGTTAGTGGAAAATTTACATTTCCAATACCTTTTTCAACGATTTGAGAATAATATTGAATAGATTGCATTAATCTTTTATCAAGTTTAATAAATAAGTACCATAACCACTTTTAACTAATGGCATAGCAATTTTCTTCAATTGATCTTTAGAAATAAAACCTTTTCTAAAAGCAATTTCTTCTATACAACCAATTTTTAGTCCTTGCCTTTCTTCGATTACTTGAACAAATTGGCCAGCTTGCATTAATGAAGGAAATGTTCCAGTATCCAACCAAGCGGTACCTCTATTTAAAATCGCAACTTTTAATTTATTTCTTCTTAAATATTCAGCATTGATATCCGTAATTTCGTATTCCCCTCTTGGTGATGGTTTCAAGTTTTTAGCAATTTCAATAACAGAATTGTCATAAAAATACAAACCTGGCACTGCATAATTTGATTTTGGCTGAGTTGGTTTTTCTTCAATAGAAACCGCTTTCATATTATCATCAAATTCTACAACTCCATATCTTTCGGGATCGCTAACGTGATAAGCATAAACAACACCACCCTCTACATCGGCATTTTCTTTTAGTAAATTCCCCATTCCTACACCGTAGAAAATATTATCACCTAGAATTAAAGCTACCTTATCGTCTCCTATAAATTCTTCTCCTAAAACAAATGCTTGTGCTAAACCATTTGGTTCATCTTGAACTTTGTACGAAAATTTACAGCCTAATTGTGAACCATCGCCTAACAATTTTTCAAAATGAGGTAAATCATGTGGCGTTGAAATAATCAGAATCTCATTAATACCTGCACTCATTAAACTTGAAAGCGGATAATATATCATTGGTTTATCATAGATTGGCATTAATTGTTTACTAATGGCCAATGTAAGAGGATGTAATCTAGTTCCAGATCCTCCTGCTAAAATGATACCTTTCATATTAAATCTCTTTAGGTGATTCAACTTGAATTAAATCGTTATCGTAATCTTCTTCCTCATCATATACATCAAAGAAAGGCTCTTTGAAAGATTTAGTAGTAATTTTACGTTCTAAACTTAATAACAATGCAGGTAGAATTATAAGATTAGTCACCATACCCACTAAAATGGTTAATGAAACCAACATACCTAATGCTTTTGTTCCTCCAAACTGCGAGAAAGCAAACATAATAAATCCGAAGAATAAAATAACTGAAGTATAAAATATACCTAAACCTGTTTCTCTTAAGGATAGAATAATTGAATATTTAATATCCCACATGTGTAGCTTGAGTTCTTGACGATATTTTGCTAAGAATAAAATTGCATTATCAACTGTAATACCTAATGCAATACCAAAGACTAATAATGTAGATGGTTTCAAAGGTATTTGAAAATAACCCATTATACCAGCAGTAAACAATAATGGGATGATATTAGGAATCATAGAAATCATAATGATCCTAAATGATCTAAATAAAATAGCCATCAAAGCAGCAATTGAAAGTATGGCAAAAACTAAACTTTGCACTAAATTGATAAATAAATATTTCGTTCCTTCAGATACTACAACAGAAGTACCTGTAAAAGTTAAATCATAGTATTCTTTATCTATTGCTTTTCTTAAAACATATTTAAAATATGGTTTTTTTGCATATTTATCTACATATTCTGGATGCATATCAAAAGATAACTGAGCATCAGTATTTCCTTTTGATAATATTGATGTAACATTATTAAAAATGGATGAATAATTATAAAGTAAAGAATCAATACATGACTTATCACCTTTATCTAATTTCTTATATAATCTTTCAATATCAATTTTATCAGGATTTAGAATCCCATCAACCACCAATTTTAATGAATCCACTTTTTGAGCAACCTCATAAGAACCTAAATCTTTCATTTGAGTTCTTATTCTCAATGTAGTATTTGTTGTATCAACTAACTCTTTTAAATTTAAATTACCGCCATTTGCACTACTCAAATCTATTTTATCAATGTATTTCTTTAATCTTAACTTATCCCTATTTGAAACTAATTTATATTGCGAAGGATCATTTGAATAATAGGCCATATTAATAGCTTTAATAAAATCTACTAATGATAAACTTTTGGAGAATAGCGTATCCTGCTTAAATCGATCTTGAATCGCCTCGACTTTATTTAAAGTTTCATTTTTAAATAGTCTACCTTTTTCCTTATAATTGATAGTCATTTCAAAGGGAATTGAACCTCCAAAATTCTTCTCAATAAACTTTATATCTTTTAAAATCGGATCATTTTTAGGTAGGTCACCTGTTACATTTCCTGTAGCAGTTAATTTCGTCATTCCATAAATACTTACAATCGTAAGTAATACTGATAAAATATAAATTAATCTTCTCCTAGTAGAAACTAAAACAACTATTTTTTCTATGAACCCTTTAGAGTAAACTCTATATAAATGTCCTAAATGTCTTGCTTTTGGTGGTTTTGAGAATGAAGCGATAATAGGTATTATACAGATTGACAAGACAAATACCACCATGATATTAATACTTGAAATCACACCAAATTGAGCCAATTTTTCAGAACTTGTAAATGTACAAAACCCAACTGCTGTTGTTAAATTAGTTAAAAAGGTAACTGAACCTATTCTTCTAATCATCGTGTACAATGCTTTGATTTTATTATTATGCTTTACATATTCCTGGTGATAACGTGTAACTAAAAACACACAATTAGGAACACCAATCACAATCATCAAAGGAGGTATCAGCGCCATCATAATTGAAAGGTGAAAACCAAGCAAACCAATACTTCCTAAAGCCCAAATAACGGATACAAATACAACAATATTACATTGAATAACTACTCTAAGCGAACGAAAGAAAATGTATAATAATAAAGATGATGCTAAAACAGAAAGAGCTAAGAAAATATACATTTCGTTGATTATTCTCTTTCCTATTACAACACGCATGTGAGGTAAACCTGCAAAATGCGCAGGACCAAAATATTTAGAATAAGAACTCGCTAACGCTTCAATATCAATTACAACTTTTGATTTTTTCTTGTCCGCTAATGCATTTTCATTCATACCAATCAAAATCAATGAAACATTAGTTGAATCATTGTATAATAAATTGTTATAAATAGGATTTCTTCTGATTTCTCTTCGAATAGAATCGATTGTTTTTTCATGAAAAGTTAAATCTGAAAAAATTTTACTAGGAACAAATCGATTTTCTTTAATATTATTAGAGATTGTATAAAGAGTAGCTTCTGAAATTACACTTTCAACACCGTCAAATTTTAAGATAGAATCAGATAACTCTTTCCATTTTTTGAAATTCTTTTCAGTAAATAAAGAGTCTGATTGTACCGCTATTACAAGCGTAGAACCATCTTGTCCAAAACGTTCTTTGAATTTTTCATATGCTGCTTGAACTGGAGAATCTTTTGGTAAAGTATTTCCATATCTATTATCCACTTTAAGTGAAGTAAATGCATAGTAACCAAAAAAACCAGTTAGAATAGCTATGATTGTTAGGATGAATAATCTATTTCTTAATATTAAACTAGCTAAAACTTTCCACATATTTTCTTAAAATCTTGTAAAACGAACTGATAAAGTTAATAATTTATTCCACTAAAAAAGTATAGTTTTTTTGATTACTTTAAATCTTGAGCTAACCATTCAAAAAACTCTCTGTACCAAACCAAACTATTTTGAGGACCACTTACCCAATGACTTTCCTCAGGAAAATATAAATATTTACTTTTTAATCCTTTTAATTGAGCAACTTGGAAAGCTTGCATACCTTCACTCTCAGGCACTCTGAAATCCATACCTCCATGAATCACCATGATTGGTGTATTCCATTTATCTACCTTGTAATGAGGACTGTTCTTTGTGTAAAAATCTTTATTTTCAGGTTTCCAATATGGTCCACCAATATCATGATTAGCGAAAAATAATTCTTCGGTTGTTCCATACCAACTTTCTAAATTGAATAACCCACAATGAGCAACAAATGTCTTAAATCTGTTTTCATGAATTCCTGCTAAATAATAAACAGAATAACCGCCATAAGAAGCGCCAACTGCTCCAACCCGATTCACATCGATATAGGGTTCTGTCGAAACATTATCTACAGCAGACAAATAATCCTTCATTGCTTGACCACCCCAATCTTTTGAAATAGCATCATTCCATTCTTGTCCAAAACCTGGTAAACCCCTTCTGTTTGGAGCAATTACAACATACCCTTGAGATGCCATTACTGTAAAATTCCATCTATATGAAAAAAATTGACTGACAGGACTTTGAGGTCCACCTTGACAATATAATAAAGCAGGATATTTTTTGCTAGCATCGAATTTTGGAGGGAAAATCATCCAAACCAACATACGTTTTCCATCTGTTGTTTCAACCCATCTTTTTTCAATTGTTGGTAAATCAATTTTATCTAAAATTTCTTTATTGATTTCTGTTAATTGTTTTGCCTTCCCTTTTTTCAAAGAAATCTCATATAAATCAGTTGGAGCAATCATTGATTGACGACCAGCAATAATAGCATTATCTGTAATTGTCAAACTAACGTAATCACATTCTTCTTCAGTTAACTGGGTATTTATTGAAGTTTCTATATTTACTTTAAAAATTGCTTTTGTTCCTAAATGAGAAGCAATATAATATATTTCTTTTGTACTTGGATGCCATTGAAAATCAGTCACAGAAACATCATTTCCTTTTGTTAAATTAATATCTTTTCCAGTTTTTAAATCTCTAATAACAATATCGTTTTTTCCTGCTTCATGACCTTCCTCCACCATACTTTGCCAAGCTAAATATTGACCATTTGGAGAAAAAGAAGGATTTTGATCATAACCTTGGTAACCATCAGTTAATAATCTTGTTTGTTTTGAAGATATTGAATA
>CALPVI020000168.1 GCA_943326975.2 Actinomyces viscosus
TGAGCGATTGTTTGATCGAATATTTCTGGCGTTGTATTTACTTTCGTTTTTACAAATTGATTGAGCTCTGTATTTTCAAAAAATACAACGATCAACATGTGCATTTTCGCAATTGCTTTTAAATAAGGTAATTGACGATATAATCCTTCTAAAGTTTCAAAATTAGTATACAATAAAATCAAACTTCTTTGGTTGATTTTATATTTCACTTCCATGTACAATCGATTGAAATCACTCTCTTTGAAATCCGTTTGTACATTGTATAAAGATTCCATAATTTGATTCATTTGAGAACCTTTCCTATCAGCTGCAATTCTATTTTCAATTGTATTTGAAAAAGTCAACATACCAACTTTATCCTGCTTTTTTAAAATAATATTGGATAAAATCAACGTTGAATTAATCGCATAATCTAGTAATGACAACTGATTAAAAGGCATTTTCATTGTTCGACCTTTGTCGATAAAACAATAAACCGGTTGCGATTTTTCATCTTGAAATTGATTAATCATCAACGCATTTTTCTTGGCTGTCGCTTTCCAATTTATATTTCTAATGTTCTCACCTTGAACATATTCCTTAATCTGTTCAAACTCCAAGGCATTTCCTATTCTTCTTAGTTTCTTTAATCCAATTTGACTCAAATTATTTGAAAATGCTAAGAAATCATATTTGTTAATTTGTAAAAATGAGGGGTAAGTCGCTACAGTTGAGTTGGAAGAGAAAATATACTTTTTACCAATTAAACCTAAAGGAGAAGAAATAAAGATATTCAATCCTCCAAATTCATATTCACCTCTTGTAAAAGGAGTTAAGGCATACTTTATATTTTTTTGCTTGTTTACACCTAAGGTTTCTTTCAATAAAAAATTACGTTCTTGAAATTGAAAAGGGATTTCATCGATAATTTGAAAAGAAACTTTAAAAGGGTAATTATTTTGTAGTTGAATTGAAATTTCATTCTCATCTCCATTTGAAAACCTTTCTGGCGTCGATCTTCGAGCAAATAAAGCATTTTTTTGAGAAAAAAGAATGATACAATCCACAACAGTCGCTACTACTAAAGAAACCAGTAATCCCCATGTAACAAAATACATTGAAGGAAAAAAATAAGAAAAACCAAACAACACAATGATTCCTCCTAATAAATAGAAAAACAAAGTGTTAATGAAAAGTGCTCTATATATCTTTAATAGCATAAACCTTTTTTACCTTGGTATTTCAATACTTTCCACCATTTGCTGTATAATATCATTCGAAGTCATACCTTCCATTTCTCTTTCAGGAGTAACCACTACACGGTGATTTAAAACAGGAATTGCTACTTCCTTGATATCTTCTGGCGTAACAAAATCTCTTCCGTTTAGGATCGCAAAACCTTTTGCAGCATTCAATATAGCAATGGAAGCGCGAGGAGAAGCACCCATATACAAGAATGAATGAGATCGTGTTTGAAGAACAATTTTGGCTATGTACTCAATTAAATGCGCTTCAACTTTAACTTGCTTTGTCAATTCTTGAAATTTCAAAATTGTTTCTGTGGAAATGCGAGATGTAATCAATGCAAGTTTATCACCATTTTGCAATTCATGTTCTTTTTGTAATAAGAGTATTTCTTCCTCCATTGATGGATAAGAAATTTGAATTTTAAATAAAAAACGATCTAATTGTGCTTCTGGTAATCGATATGTACCTTCTTGTTCAATCGGATTTTGAGTAGCAAAAACTAAGAAAGGGCGTTCCATTGTAAATGAATGTCCATCTACTGTAATCTGACGTTCCTCCATTACTTCAAACAGAGCAGATTGAGTTTTTGCTGGTGCCCGATTGATTTCGTCAATCAAGATTAAATTAGAGAAAATAGGTCCTTTTTTAAATTCAAATTCTGATTTTTTTAAATCAAAAATAGACGTACCTAAAATATCTGAAGGCATTAAATCAGGAGTAAACTGAATACGATTGAAATCCAAATCCAATGTTTTTGCTAACAATTTTGCCGTTAAAGTTTTGGCAACTCCAGGCACTCCTTCAATTAAAACATGACCATTGGATAAAATCGCTACCAACAATAAATCAATCATTTTTTGTTGGCCAACAATTACTTTTGATAGATCAGTTCGAATATCTTCAAATTGTTTTAGTACCGGTGAAATATCAATTCTATTCTCAAAATTGATTGGATTTTCTTCTTGATTTTCCATTATCTTAAATTTTCAATTAGTCTGTTTAATTTTAATAAATCTTCTTCTGAACCTATATTCGGATAGCGTTTTGTGCGTTCAATAAATTTGACAAACGCAACAACATCTTCTTTGGGTTTAGCTAATTTTGACGACGTTAGTAGAATAAAATTCTCATCTAACTTACTTGTATCAATATGATTTTCAGTTCTTAATTGCTCAAGGAAATAATTGATTTTCTTTTGAATTAAATTATTATAATTTTTCTCTGTCAAATAAAAATGTCCGATTGTCTTTACAAAATCTATAGTTGTATTGCGGTATGGTTCAATAATTGGAATCGGACGTTGTCTACGTTTTGCATTAAAGAATAAAAACAAAAATATACCCAACAAGAGTAAAAACCAAGCGCTTTTCAAAGCAGGTTCAGAAAGAATATAGCGAACTAATGTCGATTCTATTTGGTTCGTATTAATCCAAAATATTTTAGAATTATTTGCATATGATAATAAATGGGAAGCATATTTTTCACCATCTTTTCTAAGCAAATTATAGTTCGTAAAAACAATCGGCTGTGTATGAATAAAAACAAACCCTTTTTTGTATTTTATTTTGATAAAATTGGGTTGCCAACCATCATTAGCGAATTGTCTTCCTACTACTTCTGTCGTCGAAGAATCAATATCTGAAAAATATTTATCACTTGTAGCCGATTCAAAATGAAATTTCTCTTTCGGACGATTTACCAATTCAAATGTTAAATCTCTATCCAAATACAAAAATCCAATCTTAAATTTTAATTTCTTTTCAAGTTCTTGGTCAATCTCATTTGCACTTATAAACAAAGTATTACCTCTGGCTACAAAATCTAATACTGCTTTCGTCGAAACATTATCAAATGCATTATTTCCAGAAATAGAAAGCAAGGTCGCGCGTTTATTTTTAGAAATTGACTTGTCAACGGTAGTAAATAATTCATAAGGAGTTTTATCTGTACTTATAAATTTTGAACCATTGAAAACGGAAGGTAATTCTTGATCCAAAACATATAAACCATAAGGCATTTTATCTTCCGTTTGGTAACTTTCTTCCCACGAAACCTTCTTTGGTTGATAGAATTCATTGATGAACATCAATACAAAAACTGTACAAGCAACGAACAAATATATTTTCATCTTTCTATTCATTGGTCGCCTTTATTTCTGTTTTAAATGACGTTTGTGCTACTTCAAATGTAGGAGTATCTATCTCAAATTCACCATACCATATATAGGTATACAAATAAGATAATTGCTTGAATTTCTTTCTGGTAGATGAATCTTTAATTTCATAGGTATAATCACTATTTGTTTTTTCAGGATGCCATTGAATGATCTGTTTTTCTGAATAATTCTTTAATAGCCATAAATAGTAATAACGAATGGCTGAACGATAGTCTTCCTTCGCAATTGCTTCTGAAATTAATTGGTTAAAATTGATTAAATGAATATCTTCTTCCTCAGAAGAAATAATCGATAAACTTTTATGTTTTCGATTAAACAACCATGTACTTTCTCCTTTGATATATGCTCTAATTAAGAAAAAAACAACTATCGCTAAAACTATAATTGCTAGTACATAAAATATATTTTCTACATTATCAACTGTAAAATCTTTTTCGCTGTAATTGAATAAATCGCGAATAACATTTGCTAACCAATACTTAAAATCATCCCACCAAGTTGGATTTATTACTTCTTCAGAGTAATCAAAATCGGGTGTCTTATATTTTTGTTTAAATCCTGGTCGAAATACAACACGAGTTTCTACTCTTGAAGTCTGAACCCCAATTGATTTTGCAAATAAAAAATTAGGCAAAACAAAAATAAGTGACCAAAAGAGTTGTTTCATTTATTGTCCTAATTGTTCAATTTCAGCATCGATACTAACTTCTTTATTTCTTAGTGTGTAATAAATGACACCTATACTTATCATGTATAATAATGAGAAAAGCAGAGAAATAGACGCTGAAATAACATTCACAATAAAATTAGGTTTATAAGTCAAAGCATCAAAAAATGAATTATGTCCTTCAGAGGTTGTAACAGATGTAAAATAATAAATAATACCTGGTAATAAGTTGATCAAATTAGACGCAACATAAGATAGAAACAAAAATAGCATCACGGTTCCTAATGCTGGCCAAAATTGTTTTTTTACTAATCGGAAATTAGGGCCTAAAATCTTAAAAACCGAAACATTTTCTTCTGCTAAATAATAATGATATGACATAATTGTCCAAAGCATAAAAAACGGAAGAAATAGAAAAATTGCAGGAATACCAATTATTGTGATTGCTGTAATTGCAACTGCTATAATAAATGGAATTGACCACATTATCATATACAAAGAATATTTAATTGTTTTTCCAATCGAATTTTTTATCCCTTTTAAAATTTCCTTTAGACCAAAATTAGTTCCACTATTTTCAGTAATTAATTTAAAATAAACAGGTATAAAAGCAAAATTAAAAATACCAAAAACAAGCACTAAAAAGAATAATAGTACCATAACTGATATCGGAAAATTTAAAATTGAATTGCTTCCTAACGATGAAGTAAGGACAGAAGTTGTAATAATAAATAAAGAATTTATAATCAAATAATTCTTAATTAAATGAAGTCCATACAATTTTATGAATTTAAATGTATCTTCAATATAACCTCTGTAACTCGTTCCTTTGAATAATTCAAACATTTGATTGTGTTTTTATAAATTGATTTAATTTTCGATGAATAAAGATAGGATAAATTAAATAATAAGACGATATGATAGCTAATGTTCCTAAAATGATTAAAAAACACAACCACAAAGGCATTATATTGGAATAACGCGTAATGTAACCTTCCAA
>CALPVI020000169.1 GCA_943326975.2 Actinomyces viscosus
CTTTGTATAAATAAAAACGTCCTGAAAGTACAATAAATAAATTGGCAATAATCAATAATGCAAGTACAAAAAAACCGATAAACTTTATCGTTTTCTTAATTATTTTTCCGAATTTACTTAAACTAGACATATTGATACCCAAATTGTAACGCTAATTTTTCTTTTAGAACTTGAGCTAGCTCTTTCATATCAATTTCTCGACCAAGCTCTTGTTTTAATGAAGTTACAGCTTTGTCGTCAATTCCACAAGGAATAATATTAGAAAAATAGGATAAATCTGAATTTATATTGAAACCAATACCATGCATGGTAACCCATCGAGAACTTTTTACTCCCATAGCACAAATTTTCCTTGCTTTTGGCGAATTTGCATCAATCCAAACTCCCGTTAATCCATCCATTCGGTCTCCTTTTACTCCATAGACAGCAAGTGTTTCAATTACAGCTTCTTCTAAAAAACGAAGGTATTTATGAATGTCAGAAAAAAAATGATCTAGATCAAAAATGGGATAACCCACTAATTGTCCAGGTCCGTGATAGGTAATGTCTCCACCACGATTAATTTTATAAAAATTAGCATTGTTTTCAGCTAATTGTTCTTCGTTTAGTAATAGATGATTTTCACTCCCACTTTTTCCTAATGTATAGACATGAGGGTGTTCGCAGAATAGCAAATAATTTTTCGTTATGATTGAATCTTCTCCGTTTCGAATTCGGATTTTTTCATCGATAGTTTCAGCAAATAATTTTTCTTGAAAGTCCCAAGCTTCCTTATAATCAATTAGACCAAGGTCTTTAAAAATTACTTCTGGCATATAAGATTAAAATTTAGACAGTTCGTCTTTCAGAAAATCAATTACTTTGATATCCATTATATCAACTTGATTTAATTCAGAAAGATAGAAAGAAGCCCAATCAACTAAATTAATTAGATAAATAGATCTTTCAATTTGTGATTCTCCTTTTGCCGAAATTATTTTTACAAATTCAGTTTTGGTTTTTACAACATCTACTGAAATATCAAAACGTTTTTTGTTTCTAGGTAGTAAATCATTCGTGTCAAAAAATACAGCAGCAAAACGGTTATCTCCACCTCCCCATCCAACTAATTCGTTGTGGTTCATTTCTGGAATAACATGGTGCCAACAAAGTAATTTTGAGTTTTCATTGAATTGCTGACGCGCACGAATTAAAATTGGCTCGTATTTCGTTACGGAATAAAAAACACCTACTTTATCTTTTAAGAAAGCAGCAAGATGTTTCGCTTCTTCGTGAATGAAAGTAGTATTTTCATTAATTAAATCTCTCGCAATTTCTAATTTTTTAAGTGCTGAAAAATCAATTAAACCAAATTGAACTAAAATATTTGTTATTTGAACAATAGAAAAAGCTACAGCACTACGAGGAGGATTTCCACCTGGAACTTTCACTACATCAAACCCATTTGATATACAAAAATCTTCAAGGTTACCACCTGAGCATATTCCTATGATTAAAGCTCCATTTTCTTTTGCTTTTTCTAAGCTAATCATAGTTTCTTCAGTATTTCCTGAATAAGAAGAACCAATAACTAACGTATATTGATTAACAAAGTTTGGAAGAATGTAATCTTGGCAAGCAACAACAGGAATTGAGATTTCATCTTGCGACCATTGCGCTACAATTTTACCTCCGATACCAGAACCTCCCATACCACAAATCACGATATTACGAATTTCTCTATCTTGATGATTCACTTTAAAGTTAGATGCAATAGCTAATGCATCTGTAATATTTTGAGGGAAAGCAGTAATTAATTTTTCCATGATAATGTTTATGTTAACCTAAAAATCACGCATGTAAAACACGTATGGTTTTTACTAAAAATGCAAATATAGAATATCCTTATTTAAAGATTGTACAAAATTATTTTTTTTTCTGTTCTTCTAAAAATTGTAAATGTTTTTCCATTCTATTCATCATCCATTTTCTAACAATATACATCATAAATGATAAAACGGCTAGTACGTAATATGAACCCCAATTTTTAAAACCTTCTGTTATGCATAAGTATGTAACGACGATTGGTATAAGGATTGAAATAACTAACCAAAATCTGAGCATTAATTTGTTGTATGTTCCCATATTATTTAAATTTTAATTCTTTTTTTCTTTTTCAAAATTGATTTTTCCTCTTGGGTGTATGAATTCATAATGGTTAAAATCTTGATGTGTTTTGATTCCATCTCCAAATAAGACACCTCCTTTTGTTTTGACAATTACCGCTTTTTCGGTATAAATCACGCTATCTTTTTGATTCCAAATTAATTCTTCAGTTTCAAGACGTTGGTTTTTGTCAATATTATAAAGTTGAACAGAGTCCTTTACATATACAGTACCTTTTGTGTAATTAATTTCGCCATACAAGGCTGTTAAGTATGAAACTACTTTGCCATCAGCAGAGAAAAAGTTGACTTTTAGGCCGTCTTTTAATTTCATGATTGATTCAGGCTTCGTATATGTTTCTGCTAATTTTGCAAAGACTTGTATTTTAGCATATCCTGAATCTGTAAATTTTAATTCTAAATTTTGCGTAACATTATCGGGTGATTTAGGGACATAAGTTACACGTTTAATGGAGTCTAAATCATTTACACAAGCTGAAATAACAAATAATAATATTGAAATTATGCTTAAAAATTTGTTTGTATGTGCAACTGATCGATACATTAATCTAATTTTCTCTTAATAAACCAGCGTTCGAAAATAGAAGGTGCAAAACTTAATCCTAAATTAATACCGTAATATTTTTCTGAGAGTAAATTTGCATTTGTTGTCCCTCTTGCACCAAGGGTAAATCCAAAATTGATGGAAGATAATGATCTTTGCGTCAACACAGGGAAACCAAATCCTAATGTAAAAGCTTTATCAGTTATTTTACTTCCTGATTGTAAAAATGGAAGAGTATATTGATAAACACCGAAACGATATTTTGTTTTTTCTAAGAAAGTTCCTTGAGCAGATTTTTCTGTCATTTGAACTTCAGGTGTATATTGAACACCGAAATTAATTTTTGTAGTTGCGTTTAAATTAAAATTAGTTGAAGTTTCTCCGTAAATACTAGAAAATTTAGTCCAATCAGTTGTGTTATAAGAAATATGTGTTGATAGTTCTGAATTTCTAAAATTATTCCCTTTTTTAAGATCCTTAAATAAAAAAGCATAATTAATTCCTATAGTCAACGATGGTGCAATTTTATATTGACCTGCTTGTAAACCAGTGGATGAAAGTGTGATAAATGTATTTGCATTTGCAAGATTTGATGCGTAAAATATGCTTTCAGATTGATGGTTAAAGAAATCTTGTTGTGGTTCAATAACAGATGATAAAGTATAAGAATGTTTTTCATTTAGTATATGCTTAAAAAACATACCTATTTGATAATGAACGGCACTTAATTTTGTCAATTTCTCAGAAATACCAGCTGAAGAATCCTTCGTGATGAGGTAGCTTGTTTTTAAGTTTGAAACACTTCCAAAAACATAACCAATATTAGAACCAACAGAAAGTCTAACTTTTTTTAAGTGAATCAAATCAGTAGCCAATCCAAAAAATAATTCATTTGTACTTCCTGATCCAGAATAAATATTTCTAACAGTATCTGAACCAATTGCTTGAGTTTCGTAAAAATTATAACCTCTTCGTGAGTAAGGTTTAAGACCAACTGCTACACCGACATATTTACCTAAAGATAAACCAAATGCAAAGTGATTAACTATAATTGCTTTGTTAAAATTTGTTACATCTCCTTGTTTATAATTTGAAAGTCGTGACGAGAGTCCAGTTGAAAAAATAGGCTGTCCTTTACTTAAAGTATTGTAAGATGCAGGATTGTAATAATTTAGAACTGTCGAATCAAAGTAGGTAATTGTTGAGTTTCCTAAACCACTAAAAATAGCATGATCTTGTCCATCCATTTCTCCTAATCCGTAATAACTATATGGAGATGTACTTGTGATTTGTGCAAAAGAAATAGCACTAAAACCAATAATGATGAAACTCAATAATTTACTTAGCATTCAACTCGTATATTTTGTAAAGCCCTTTAAGGGTCAAATTTTGATCTACAAAGATGTTGTTTTTTAAAGGGAAATCAAAATATTCTGCGTCTCCACCTGTCACAAAAAAAGTTAAGTCCTTAAATTCAAGCTCATATTTTTTTATAAATAGTTCAATTTCAGCTTGTATACCATTCATAACACCTGATTGTAAGGATTCTATTGTTGAATTACCAACCATAGAAATTTTCGATTTTTCTTTGACTAGTGGTAATTTACCCGTAAAAACATGCATAGATTGGTATCTTAAACGTATGCCTGGTGAAATAGATCCACCAAAATATTCACCTTTATTATTTGTATAATCAAATTTGATGCATGTACCTATATCGATGGCAACTGAATGTTTTCCAATTGAAAACGAATTTGCAGCTACAGCGTTGCAGATACGATCAAAACCTAGTCCGGGAGATTGGTAATTGATTTGTATCGGAAAAGAATGTTCTCTCGTTAATCGCTCTATTGACTTAAAATTGCGCATTAACTTTTCTGAATCTTTTTCAGATAATACTGTCGATAAAAAAACAGGAGGCTGATTGAATTTAGAATATTCAAATAGTAATTCATCTATAGTTTCATAGCTAAATCTTGCTGTTTTATGAAGAATTCCGTTTTCAAATACTCCTAATTTAAGAGAAGTGTTACCAGCATCTAAAATAAAAACTATCTGATTTTGATTCATATAACAAAGATAGTAGAAGAAATTTTAAAAAAAAGTAAATTTTTTATTGTCAAATTAAATTTAGTTATTAACTTTGTCCTCACAAATAAGGCTGGTGCCTTAGCTCAGTTGGTAGAGCAAAGGACTGAAAATCCTTGTGTCCCTGGTTCGATTCCTGGAGGCACCACAGTAGGGAAGCAATAGCTTCCCTTTTTTTATGCCAAAACATACCAAATTAAAGGGATTCCAGCATTTTATCAAAATAAAGTAAATTCTATTTTATTAAATTAAACTAGAATAACACA
>CALPVI020000170.1 GCA_943326975.2 Actinomyces viscosus
ATACTTTTACCATAACCCCAAGCCTCAACTTCTGTTGCTTCCACTACTCCATCTGCTGTGACATAAACTTCTGCACCAATATCAGCTGTAAAATCCATACCCGTATGCATTTTTCGGGTTTTATAAATTGGATCTATACGATATCCGTAACCTGAAGCCATCTGCTTTAAATCATTATTACGCACAGGTTGTATTGCAGGAATACTTGCTAACAATTGCTCTTTATTTTTTGCAATTACTAATAATTCTTTGAAAGATTTACTTTGAGCAACGATTCGCTCCTCTAGTAAATCAATTTTATAGGATGTATTTTTTAATAATTTTGAATTTGAATATCCTTCCAAATAATTATACCTAAAATCATATGCAAGCCCTTTAAATTTTAGCTCTTGTGGCATTTTATCGGTATACAGGGAAACTCTGTATAAATCTTCGTCACGCTTTTGAATATCCTCAAAGGCTTTACTTATTAGATTAATATCCTCATTCAATCGCTCTATTTCTTGTCTGTCGAATTCTATTTCCTCTTTTAAATCTTTCTCTTTTGGAGAAATTAATTGATTTGAAAAAACAAAAGAAAATAACAATCCTGCTAATAAACTTGGAGCTAACCAAAGTAACACCTTAAAGATACGCATACCTATACTTATAGATACCTCATCATAGGTAAGCGTCTTTGGATTATATTTATATTTTGTTTTAGACATTGAATTGCTAAGATAAGAAATTCTAATTTTTAAACCATATAAGTTTTACAATCTCTCTTCTCGCATTCAAAAAATAATCCATTTTTAAACAATTTCCACTAAATTTGCACTTCAATAAAAAGTATAACATCGTTTATCATGAAAATACAAGAAATACGCGAACAATTTTTTCGCTTTTTTGAATCTAAAGGACATGCAATAGTACCATCTGCGCCAATGGTTGTAAAAAACGATCCAACGTTGATGTTTACGAATGCTGGTATGAATCAATTCAAGGATTATTTCTTAGGAAATAGTGTTGCTAAAGATAAACGTGTAGCCAATACACAAAAATGCTTACGTGTTTCTGGTAAACATAACGATTTAGAGGAAGTTGGTGTAGATACTTATCACCATACGATGTTTGAGATGTTAGGAAACTGGTCATTTGGAGATTATTTCAAAGAAGAGGCTATTTCTTGGGCTTGGGAATTATTAACAGAAGTATATAAAATTCCAAAAGATCGTTTATATGTTACTGTATTCGAAGGAGATGCTACGGACAATGTACCTAAAGATGATGAAAGTTTTGCTATTTGGAAACGTTTCATTGCTGAAGACCGCATCATTTTAGCATCTAAAAAAGATAACTTCTGGGAAATGGGTGATACAGGTCCATGTGGTCCTTGTACTGAAATTCACGTTGATTTACGTTCTGAAGAAGATAAATTAAAAATTGCTGGTAAAGATTTAGTTAATAATGACCATCCTCAAGTAATTGAGATTTGGAATAACGTTTTCATGCAATTTAATCGTAAAGCGAATGGTTCACTTGAGCCACTTCCTGCTACTCACGTAGATACTGGAATGGGATTAGAACGTTTAGCAATGGCGTTGCAAGGAAAACAATCTAACTACGATACCGACTTATTCCAAACGTTGATTCAACACATGGTAAAAGTTTCTGGTATTGCTTACGGACAAAAAGAAGAAACAGATATCGCTCTTCGTGTCATTGCAGATCATATTCGTGCGATTGCATTCTCTATTGCTGATGGACAATTGCCTTCTAATACAGGTGCGGGTTATGTTATTCGTCGTATTTTAAGAAGAGCTGTTCGTTATGGTTACCAAACATTAGGTTTAAAAGAACCATTCTTGTGTGATTTATCTGTTGTATTAGGAGAAATCATGGGGAATCCATTCCAAGAATTAATCGCTCAAAAAGATTTGATTCAAAAAGTAATTCGTGAAGAAGAAGCAAGTTTCTTTAGAACATTGGAATTAGGAATTAAACGAATGGACAATGTAATGGAAGCTACTCGTAAAAATGGTAGTTCAATCATTTCAGGAACAGAAGTTTTTGAATTATATGATACATATGGCTTCCCTGACGATTTAACTTCTTTAATTGCAAGAGAAAATAACTTAAGTATTGACGAAGAAGGATTCAAAGCAGAACTTCAAAAACAAAAAGATCGCTCAAGAGCTGCTTCTACAATCGAGACTGATGATTGGGTACAATTAAAAGATGATACAAACGTTGAATTTATCGGTTACGACAATACAGAAGCGTTGATTGAAATCATTAAATACCGTAAGGTAAACCAAAAACAAAAAGAATTCTATCAATTAGTATTCAACCAAACACCTTTCTATCCAGAAGGTGGAGGTCAAGTTGGAGATACTGGTTACATTGAATTTAATGGCGAAAAAGTTTCGATCAACGATACGAAGAAAGAAAACAATTTGATTATCCATTTAGCAGACAAATTACCAAGTAATCCTGCTGCTAAATTCACAGCTAAAATCAACGTTAAAAAACGTTTGGATTCAGCGAATAATCACTCTGCTACTCACCTACTTCACCATGCTTTAAGAACAGTTTTGGGAACACATGTTGAACAAAAAGGTTCATTGGTGAATGCTAACAATTTACGTTTTGACTTCTCTCATTTTTCAAAAGTGACAGATGAAGAAATTGCTCAAATTGAAAAATTAGTTACTGAAGCAATTAAAGCGGGTTATGCATTAGACGAAAGAAGAGATACACCAATGGAAACAGCACTTGAATTAGGTGCAATGGCTCTGTTTGGTGAAAAATATGGTGATTCTGTTCGTGTAATTAAATTTGGAGATTCAGTTGAATTATGTGGAGGAACACACGTTTCGAACACGAATCAAATTGGAATTTTCAAAATCATTTCTGAAGGAGCAGTTGCGGCTGGTGTTAGAAGAATTGAAGCGATTACAGGAGAAACAGCTGAAAACTATTACAAAGAAAAAGCTACGAAATTAGATTCGATTGCTGAAACATTGAAAAATCCAAAAGATTTACAAAAAGCAATTGAAGATTTGATTTCTAAAAACAATACATTAACCAAACAAATTGAGCAATTTCAAAAAGATAGAGCTAAATTGGTGAAATCTGAATTAAAAGGAAAAATCAATTCAATTGGCGACGTGAATTTCTTAGGAGAAATCGTTGAATTAGACGGTGGATCAATCAAAGACATTTTATTCCAATTAAAAGGTGAAGTTTCTAATTTCTTTGGTGTATTAGGAGGTAAAGAAGATGACAAATGTACTTTAAGCATCATTGCTTCAGATGAAATCATTTCTTCTAAAAATATAGATGCTGGAAAAATCATTCGAGAAGTTTCTAAACACATCCAAGGTGGTGGTGGTGGACAAGCTTTCTTCGCTACTGCAGGTGGAAAAAACACACAAGGTTTAGAAGCTGCAATTGAAGAGGTAAAAGCTAAAATATAAATGTTCGGTTTGAAAAACGAAACGAGCGCATTACTGATTACTTTCTATTGGCCCCCTGCTGGTGGAGCTGGTGTTCACCGTTGGTTGCGTTTTTCAAATTATTTCAAAGAAAATGGTGTAAATCTTCACGTTTATTGTCCGGAAGATGCTGAATGGCCTTTGATTGACAAAGAATTAGAAGCTCAAATTTCTCCAGATTTAACGATTATAAAACGAAAGATTTTTGAACCACATAAGTACATTGGCAAAAAAAATAATCCCAATGTAAGTGGAGGATTTACACGTTCTAATAAAAGTTCAATTATTCAAAAATTAGTCATTTGGACCAGAGGAAATCTTTTTATTCCTGATGCTCGAATGTTCTGGATTAGACCAAGTATTTCTTATTTAAAAACTTACTTGAAACATAATCCTCAAATTGAAACGATTATTTCAACAGGACCACCTCATAGCTTGCATTTAATTGCCAGAAAATTAAAAAAGCAATTTCCAAACATCAAATGGATTGCAGATTTTAGAGATCCTTGGACAGAAATTGATTTTTACAAAGAATTGAATTTAGGTAAATGGGCAGACAAACAGCAACACCGTCTAGAAAAAACGTGTTTACAAGAAGCTGATGAAGTTGTCACCATTAGTCAAAATTGTGCCATTGGACTAGAAACGATTGCTGGACGAAAAATCGAAGTAATAACAAACGGATATAACTTCCCTGAATTTGATCGTGAATCCATTCGATTAGATGAAAAGTTTAGCATCGTTCATTTTGGATCAATGCCTTTAGCTCGAAATCCAGAAATTATTTGGCAAGCATTGGATTTGATTTGCAAAGAGAATGAAGATTTTAGAAATGATTTAGAAATTAAATTAGTCGGACCAGTTGATTATACCGTACAAGAACGAATTGAAAAGAATAACTTAACGTCTTACTTTAAACATATTCCTCTGGTAAAACACCAGGAAAGCATCAATTTACAACGTTCAACTCAAGTACTATTATTAGTTGGAAACAATACTGGAAATGTAAAAGGAATTCTAACCGGTAAATTCTTTGAATACTTAGGTGCTTATCGTCCGATTTTAGCAGTCGGAGCAAAAGAAAGTGATTTAGAAGAAGCAGTAAATTTTACGAAAAGTGGATTCTTTGTAGATTATCACAATTTAGAAGATGCTAAAAAAGCAATTCTTAACTATTATGATTCATTTCAGAAAAAGGAACTTTCTATAAACTCAGAAAATTTATCTTTTTTTACATCGAAAGAATTAGCGAAACAATTTTGCGATTTAATTAAAAAATAAAAGGTTTCATTTATTTTAGTGAAATTAACTTCTAAAAATAGTTTAAGCACAGTAATTTAGTATATTAGTATCTTAAAGACTTTCATTTTAATCTGTCAATCATTATTTATAAAGTATAAAATAGTAATAAAAAAATGAGCCTTTTAACTCAATCTTTATTCTTTAGAATTAGTCTACTAATTTTTTTTTGTAGCTTTTACAGTATTTCCTTAACTCAATTCACCTTTGAATATGCAAACAATATCCCAGTTACTATTGGAGTCGACACATTAAAATCAGCTTGGGCAGGTGGATTTAATAATGC
>CALPVI020000171.1 GCA_943326975.2 Actinomyces viscosus
CTAAAAATGGATAAATCTTTTACTCCTTGGTCAACATATTCAATAAAAAAACTTTCGATATCTTCTTTAGCTTCATCTGCTTTAGATCCTTTTAAACCTGCTGAATATTCAGTTTGATATTTATTTACCATACTTTTATATTCAAAGTAACTATTTATGTAATTAACGTGAGATGTGCTATCTTTTGATTTGGGATCAGGTACATCATTATGAAAATATAGCGTAACAGGCAATCTTTTATTTAATTCAGCAAGTGTTTCTAGTTTAATTAGATTAGAATCCTGATGAGTTATGATTTTCTTTTCAATGATTGGTTTAATTTCAAAAATATCACTGCAGCAAGTTGGGTTTTTACTAAACATCACACCAATTCTATTTGATGTTACATAAGCTGTGTCATTATTTTTGAAGAAATAGATGTCATTAGCTGAACTATTTATTGGAATCCCTGCATTTTTAGGTTCATTAAATTGATTAGTATATTCAGAATAATAAACATCATTACCACCAAATCCATCAAGCCAAGAAGTTGCAAAATACAATCTTTGATTTTTAGTGTCCCACCACGGTGTAATTTCATTTTCAATTGTATTGATAGAGCTTATTGGTTTTGGCTCTGAAAATTGAGAACCATTTTTAATTTGGCTAATCCATAAATCTAAACCTCCAATACTACCTTTTCTATCTGATGCGAAAATAAGTGTTTCAACTCCATCAATAGATGCAATTAACGGCATTGTTGTATTTGCTCCAATAGCATTTATTATAGTGCCTAATGAATCGATATGCGTAAAATTCGTATCAATGTATTTTGCCACCATAATTTTACAGCTATAATAAGCTCCGTTTTCATTACATCTACTAAAATAAAAACGTTTACCATCTAAAGAAAAAGAGCCGTTTCCAGAATTAAAGTTTTTAGCATAGACACCTTTTACTTGATTCGCATTTTGAAATTTGTTGTTATCCAATTTTGAGCTGTAAATATTTGTTTTGTAATTTTTGCTAAATACTTCTTCATCTTGAGTGGTTGAATCAGGTCTCAATGATGAAAGATAGAGTTTTGAATCTCTAATAAAATGTCCAAATTCAGAGTTTTTACTATTCACTGTTTCAGGCAAGGGGTTGATATTAACTTTTAAAGTGTCTAAAATTGCAGATTTAGCCCAAAGACATGATTCGATCTCACGTTTAGACTTTAGATATATGTACGCTTTTTTGTCTTTTGAGAATCGTTTTTTAACGTATTTAAATGTTTCTAATGCTTCATCATATTTACCATTTTGTTTTTGCATTAATCCGAGATATAGGATTCCAATAGGGTAAACAAACCCTTCATCTTTAGTAAATATTATTTTATAGTATTTTTCTGCATTTTTGTAATCTTTATAATTTCTAAGGCATTCAGCATAATTCCATAGAGCTACAATTGAGCTTGAATCAATTTCAAGCGCTTTATTGTAATAATCTAAAGCATAAACAAAATCTCCTTTTTTTTGAAGTTCATCAGCATATTTTAACAATTTTGTTACTTCATTTTGTGAAAAAACAAAAAAATGGAAACAGCAAGTAAATAATATCAAATATAATCTGGACATATTCTGTGAATTATTTTTTTTGGCTTTAGACTTGTAATTATATATCTTACAGATAATTCGAATCCACCTCTGAAATGACTAGCAGGAACAAGTTTAGAAATGTTTATGTCATAACTTATACCAGCAAACCAATTTTGATTATCGATTCCACCGGTCAATAATATAGCATCTTTATTCCTGAACCAAGCACCTAAATATGTAGCTCTGTATTTACGTGGTTCATTTACCATTGTGTACTTAAAACTTGAACCTAATATGATTTCTTTGTATGTTCCTTGAAAATTTAATTGAAAAGAAGGAAGGATGTCGTAAAGGGTATTTATTTTTCGTTGTCCTTTAATAAATAAATTATAACGAATGTCTCGTTTTATTGTTTGGTTATAAAATCCTTGATTTGGCTGGTTTATATTGAAACAAGCAAGTCCGAAAGATAAAACTTCCTTTTCATTTTTAAGAAAATAATATGTAGCACCAAGTCCAATAGACAAGTTTGTATTTTGTTGATTTGTAAAGGTTTCATTTGAATTTAAGGCAGCATCATAAGTCACTCCATTGTATTGATTGTTAAATGAAAGCAAAGAAAAATTGATTTGTCTATGATTCATTCCAATATTTAGACCTGTTCGAATTAAGTGTTGTTTTGATATTTTAATTCTATAGGATAGGTTTGATTGTAATTCAATTGTTTTGAATTTTCCATCTCCCGCATTATCATTGAAAAATGTGAACCCGACTCCTAGATTTTCGGAATAATTTATTTTTTGATCATATGAAAAATTAAAACTTGAATACGGAACAGTTACACTCCTCCATTGATTTCTATAGTTTGAAATAAAGCGAAAATCTCCTTTAAAACTTCCTGCATGGGAAGGGTTTTGAAATAATGGATTTTGATTAAATTGGGTCCAATGAATATCTTGTGCAAATAAGTTAGTTTGCATCACTATGTAAAATAGATAGATATACCACTTTTTAAGAATCATTCAATCTTTTCTTTGATTAAGGTACAAAAATTAGGTGATACTCTAATTTAATATTTTATGGTGTGCTTAGTGATACTGGGATTATTTTACCATTGATCCATTGATTCGCATTTAAAGCAAAGTCTGAAATGTATTCAGCCATTTTTTCAGCACTTACAGGAGCTATATACCCAGGAAAAGCTTCTTCTAACATTTCTGTTTGAGCTGCCCCTAAACATAAACAATTCATTTTTATTTTAGTTTCTTTATATTCTTCAGCAAATAATTCTGTGAAACTACAAACAGCAGCTTTAGATGTTGAATAAGCAGATAAACCTGCGAATTTAACACTTCCTTGAAAACCACCCATTGAACTAATGTTTACAATATGCCCACCCGTTTCAATCATTTTAGGAATAGCAGCTTGGACTGTTTGCATAACACCAATAACATTCACTTGATAACAAGAGGAGATTTCATCGCTAGTTAATTCTAAAAATGGTTTATTTACTAATTTACCTGCATTATTTATTAAAACATCAATTTTTTCAATTGAGTTAAATATTGAATTCGCTTTTAATCTTGCGTTTTCATTTTCTAAATCAAAAGCATATACTTTAACATTAGTATATTTAGTTAAATCCTCTAGCCCTTTCAAGTTTCTTGAAAGGGCATAAATATCGTAATTTGAATTTTGAGCTAAATTTTCAACAATAGCTTTTCCAATTCCTCTACTTGTACCAACTACAACGATTGTTTTACGCATCGAAACTAATTGTTAAATCTTCACTTGCAGGATGCGCTTGACACATTAGAACATATCCATCATTTACTTCTTGATCGGTAAGTACATAGTTTAATTTCATCGTAGCTTTTCCGTTCAACACTTTTGCTTTACATGAGCAACAAACTCCACCTCTACAAGAGTAAGGAGCATCAAACCCTTGTTTGTCTAAAATATCTAAAATGGGTTTCCCATCTGATTTTAATTTAAATTCAATAGATTCACCATCCAAAATTACTTTAACATTACTTTCGCCTTTAAAATCAGAGTTTACTTCTGAATTTTCAGATTTCATTAAAGTAGGTGTAGTGAATAATTCATAGTGAACTTTGTTTTTATCTACACCAAAAAGTTTTAATGTGTCAGCAATATCAATAATCATTTGTTCAGGACCACAGATAAAGAATTCATCAGCCTTTAATAAATCTAAGTTTTGTTTGATAGCTTCTGTGATTGTTGATTTATCTAATCTACCTTTTGAAAATCCATCTTTTTCTTCAGCAGATAAAAAGTGTTTAACGTCAACATGACTTAATTCTTTAATTTCTTCTTTTAAAATAATAGAGCTAGTCGTTCTATTACCATAAAATAAAGTTAAGTTTTTATCCGAATTGCTGATTGATTTTGCGATTGAAACAATAGGGGTTATACCACTACCAGCAGCAAATGCAACAATGTTTTTAGCATTTGTACTTAACTTAAAATTCCCTTCTGGTTTAGATACGTTTACAATAGTTCCTTGAATGGCTTTCTCATTGAACCAAATAGAAATATTTCCATTTTTAATTGCTTTTACTGCAACTGCAAGCTCTTCATTAGGTCCACTACAAATAGAATAAGAACGTCTTTCTTCTTTTCCATTATTTTCAATGATGAAATTGATGTATTGACCAGGTATGAATTTAAAAGTTTCTTTAAGATTTTGAGGAACATCTAATGTTACTTTCACTGCGTCAGCAGTCAATCTTTCAACTTTTGAAATTGCTAGTTCATAAAATCCTTTATGCCCTTTTTTAGAAACCGCGTTAGAAGTTTCTTTTTTGAATAATTTACTAAATAAGCTCATATTTTTATTCGTCAAATGATACTGTTAATTTTGAACTTGTTGGATGTGCTTGACAAGTTAATATATATCCATTTTCTACTTCATCAGGTTCAAGTGCGTAATTAACATCCATTTTTGCAGAACCTTCTAGAATTTTCGCTTTACACGTACAACAAACACCACCTTTACAAGCAAATGGTAAATCTCCACCAGCTCTTTGTGCAGCATCTAATATTGATTCTCCTGATGATTCCATCGCTAACTCAATCAAATCACCATCTATAATCACTTTTACATTTGATGCAATTGATGCTTCATTTGTTGTTTTTTCAGTAGTGTTTACTTTTGGGGCTGAAGTTGAAAATAATTCAAAATGAATTTTTGATGATTCTACACCAAAATTAGATAATTGATCTTTTACACTATGAATCATTTCTTCTGGTCCACAAACGAATACTTCGTCAATTTTTGTTTCTTTTAAGAAAGCATTGTATAGCTCTTCTATCTTTTTAGCATCAATTCTTCCTTTTTGAATTTTATTCCCTAGACTTTCACGAGATAGTACATGTACGATTCGTAAACGATCCATGAATGTGTTTTTTAATCCTTCAATTTCTTCTCTAAAGATAATTGATAAAAAACCTTTATTACCATAAAATAGAGTAACATC
>CALPVI020000172.1 GCA_943326975.2 Actinomyces viscosus
TACATCAAAATATTTTTTTGCTTTCGCATAATTTTTCCTGTAATAATAATTTAATCCTAATTTGTAATTAGCAGTAGAATTTTTAGGATCAATTTTTAAAATTCTTAAATAAATTTTATCAACCTCTGTCCAGTTTTCTTTAGCTATTTGAGGATTTAATAATGCCCACAACGGTTCAACTGCCACAGGCATCAGTTTGCAGGCTTTGTTGTAATATGAAATTGATACTTCATAATTCAAATCTAAATAATACAACCACCCCAATCTTAAATTCATAGTGTATGAACTTTCGCTGTATACATCTTTGATCGCTTTGATGGCTTCACTGTAGTTTCCCTTTCCTTCTGCTACATAACTCTTAGCAAAGGCATTTGGTACTGTTTTACCTTCTTGTGAAAATCCTTGAAAAACGAAGAATAAAACTGCAATTACGATTATTTTTCTTAAAAATTCCATTTTAAAGTGAAAATTAAATTGTTAACGTTATAAGTGTAATCTTTTAAATTGTAAGCGGTTGTGCTTGTGTATTGATAAGCTTGTCCTGTTTTTTGTTGAAAGTAATAACTGAACACATACTCCAACCTCTTTTTAGAAAAAACATGAATATTCACTCCAGTATTTAATGTAATTTTGTCCATAGAATTATAAGTAGAAAAGCCATTTGAAGTAATTCGATTAGCTAAGTTTCCAAAAGCTACCTCTCCATCCAACAAAACGCTTTTACCTAACATTCCTCCAGCTCTCAAACCGTACACCTGATGAGATTCAGTATCGTTAATATTTGAAAAAGAAGCAGTTGTAAATAGATTATTATTCCCTAAAGGATAAACTGTTAGATTTAATTCTTCTTGAGTTTGAGTTGAATTTAGAAATGAACTTACGTGAAACGATGCAGTTGGATAAAAATATTTTAAACGTTTCCCAACTGTTAACGAACCTGAAAAATTCGTGTAATTTGTTGTTTCGGTAGTCAAAACACGCATACTACTTGGATTCAAATGATAAGTATACCAATTTAGTGTTGAGCGATATGCCCCAAAACCTCCTGAAAACAACCAATTATTTTTTGATTGGTAACCTAATCCAATATTATATTGAAAATAGTTAGATGAATAATCTTTCGTTTCAGTTGTTTTCATTCCTGGAAATTGAATAATTCCAGTAGATTTTAATTGAAACATAGAAAGACTGTTGTACAATTGAAAACGTTGGCCTAATGTATGTTTCGTATAAATCCCTTCTCTAAAAAAACTTCTGTTATTTAACGTTTCGACATTGCTAATTCCAGGCCCTAAATAGATTGACGCGCCATTTTTACTGTAATTATTACTAAAACTTGGCCCAATTGATAATACAAACTGATCCAATGAATGATTTGAAAATCCAACTTTTTTCTGTAATGATTCATTAAACGTCAAAACCAATGCTCGAGCTTGTTCTGCTTGGTCATTATACAAATAAGAATAATATAAGTATTCTTGAATAATTGTATCATTAGGACTCATTGCATAGGCAGCTTCAAATTGAGGTGTAGATTCTACAAATTTTCCTTGATTGAAAGCTACAATTCCAAAGCGTGTGTGCATATACAAAAAATCAATCCCTTGTTTTTCAGCATTTTTCACAACATTTTTTAATCCTTTGTAATCATTTTGAATATATTGCACATACGAGATAGAGTCTACGGATGTGTATGTTAAATTACCTTGTCCAAACAAATTCATTGAAAGGAATAAGCATGCTATACAGATTAATCGCATATATAGATTTTTTTAGTTCCTTTATTTGTTACACTTAATTGTGTAATTTTATTTTCTTTTAATTCTATCTCAAATCCTAATTCCTTAAAGGTTTGTTGAAAGAAAGTTGATGTGATTTTTGAAGCTATTTTCATGTGTTTTGGATCATGTAAATTGTCCGCATATACACAAGTTGATACATATTCAGTTTTTGTAAACAAGTAAAAAGGCGCGAAGAAATCTTGAATCCATTGTACAATTGGATGATTAAAATGAATCAAAGGTATTGAATCTGCAACTGGTAAATTTTCATAACAACCCAATAATATTCGGTAAGCTGCTAAATAAAACTGAAACAACAAAGATTTCTTATCTCCTTCAAAATCAAAAAAGTAAAACATCGTACCATCATTAACGAAATAAGCTATCGATTTTGAAGAATGACAATATAAATAAGTTCTATTGATTTGATCTGTAAATACTTCCCATTGAATTAATTCTTTTTCTTCTGAAGTCAAATTAATCTTTTTACCTGGATATAAATAAAATGAATCAGCTAAAATCGAGTTTACATTGATGTTACTGATAATCGTTTCTTCTTTTGGTATTTCAAATGTTTTTAATTCTTTATTTGACCCAGTACCTTCTATAAAATACGCTATTGGATACGCTAAAGTAACAGCTCCTAAAGTTGGGGTAACTTGTAATTGAAAATGAATATGTGGTTCAGGTGAACGTCCAGAGTTTCCACACGTTGCCAAAACAGTTCCTTTTGTTACATACTCACCTATCGCAACTTTAAATGAATCCTTTTTAATATGACTAAGTTGCGTAAACAAACCATTTGCATGATTTAGAATAATACTATTTCCCCAATTTTGATCTGTATTTACTCCTGTAATTTCATTATCTTCTACCGTGTTGATTATATCATAAATATAACCGTCCATAGTTGCGACAACCGGTTTATTGTAGCAATAGAAATCATCTTTTTCATTTCCTGCATTCTGAAATGTTTTTCGTTCATCGTCAACAATCACAAAATCCAATGCCCTTCCCCATTCACCTAAATGTGTTATTTTCCCATTATAACCTTGACTTACATACCACTCACCCCAAAATGGTAAACTTACTTTGGCTAAATGAGCAGAACTAAATCTTTTTAAAGTTGTAATGTGTTTGTAAATCGTTTTTTCAGCAGAATAATATTGAATCGTTACTAAATGTAAAAATTTATGAAACCAACGATGATGTAGAAATAATAAAAATAAAATAACCACAACACAAAACGCCAACGTGAAAGAATTCAATTGAAAAACAATTAGTATTTTATTGAAGAAAATCACCAATAACATTACAATAGGAGTCAAAACGATTACTGCGATGTAACTATAAATATTCGGTATCAAGAAAAAGCACCCAATCGCAATCGACATAAAAATGAAATTAGAACCGACTAAATTCAAATCCAACTCATTTACATCAGCCCCAAAAGCGATTAAAAAATAATAAGCCGAAGTAAACCCTAAAACACTTAATGTGAATGCAATTCGTGAGAAATATAACAATGCTAAACTGATTATAATTCCAGCTAAAAGACTTTTTTGAAAAAATGTTCCTGCAAAGATTTTAAAATAAATAATTACTCCTTTTGGCAAATGAATGTGATCAAATTTATGTACAAATTGATAAAAAACACTTTTTTGTTGTGTCGCTAAATGATTGAAAATATATACATTATCTTCATTCAGATGAATTTTTGAAAAATTACCTACCGCTAAAACAATGACAAAACTTGTTAAAATAAAAGGTATGGATAAAAATGGTAAACTATGCTTTCCCAACATGCTATTCAACCAAACAGATGTTATCAATAAAAAGAAAACAGAGACAACTAAAAGCAACCAAAATGTTTCATTAATCTGATACCGATCACCCAAAAACAAGCCTAATAACATGGCATTAAAACCAAATAAGCCCTCCTCTATCATTTTACGATTAATCCCTACCAAATAGGCAGTTACATTTAACAAAACAACTGCTGATAACCCAGTTAAACCTAAATGAGGTGTAAAAAAAGTAGCAATAATTATTACGATTGCCAACACCTTATTCAAAGAAAAAAACAATTGACTATAACTCCCTAAAATGGCATTGAACCAATATTTTAATGCTATTTTAATCGAGTTATTCATAAGTGATAAATTTGGAAAAATCTTCTTTTTGGGATAAAATTAAGAAAAATGATGAAATAGAATTATTTCATTAGTTGAAGGTATCTATCAATCTATCGTACAACTAATTATAACGATAGATTGATAGCGTTTTAGATTATTTCTTTTTTAAATAATCAGGTAATCTTTCTTGTTGAACAATTGTTTCAATTGTTTCTCTTTCTCTGACAAGATGCGTTTTACCTTCCATATCAATTAAGATAATATTTGGTCTCATCTGAATGAATTGTAACCATTGCGTCATATTGTAAGCCCCTACTTTGTGAACTACCAATTGATCACCTTTGTTTAATAATGGTAAGTTTACACTTTCACGAATACAATCAATATTCATACACAACGGACCATATAAAGCCATATCTTCTGTATGATGAGTAAATTCTTGAGCTGGTGAAATTTTATAATCATACCAGAAAGCATTGAATAATAAATTTACCCCAAAATCTACAACTGTTGCTCTACGACCATCGCTTAAACGTTTTGTTGCTAATACTGAACCAACTAACCAAGCTGCATCGTCAATTAAAGCTCTACCTGATTCTAAAATAATCGTAGGTAATTCATCTTGTTTGAAGTTTGCATTCAATACTGTTGAAGTAATTGCTTCTGCGTAATCATCGATCGATGGAATAATGTCAGCTCCTTGTAAATAGGAACCTTTCAAAGTATTTGTTGAAGCAAAACCTCCACCTAAATCAACATATTGAACTGCAACATCGTATTTCAATTTAATATGTTTTGCTAAATCACATAACTTATAAGCTGCTGTAGCATAAGCTGATGTAGAAAGCATATACGTTCCAATATGACAATGTAAACCAGTCAATTCTAACTCAGGATGTGCCATGATTTTATTAATCGCATTCCAAGCTTGACCATTTTCATAGTTGAAACCAAAACGATCCCACATTGGATAAATACCTGTATCCATATTTACGCGAATCGCAACTCTTGCTTTTTGATTCCCTCCATTCAACAATTCAACCAAAGAATATAATTCGTCGAAATGATCAATGTGAATAAGTGAATTATTATCAACCGCTAATTGTAAATCTTCAACAGATTTATCTGGACCATTGAAA
>CALPVI020000173.1 GCA_943326975.2 Actinomyces viscosus
TAAAAGTAAAGTTTTAATTATCTACACCGGAGGTACAATCGGAATGATTAATGATCCAAAAACAGGACATTTAATCAGTTTTGACTTTAAACATATTTATCATCATGTTCCTGAATTGGAGCGTTTGAATATTGATTTAACGACGATTAGTTTCGAACATCCAGTAGATTCCTCTGAAATGAATCCAAAGCGTTGGGCAGAAATTGCTCAAATCGTATATGATAATTATGCGTTGTACGATGGGTTTGTGATTTTACACGGTTCAGATACAATGGCTTATACTGCTTCAGGATTGAGCTTTATGTTGCAAGGATTAAAAAAACCTGTAATATTAACAGGTTCTCAATTGCCAATTGGAACAATACGTACTGACGGAAAAGAAAATTTAATTACTGCTATCGAAATTGCCGCATCGAAAGATGACAAAGGAGAGAGCATAGTACAAGAAGTAGCAGTTTATTTTGAATATTCGTTATATCGTGGAAATAGAAGTTCGAAAGTTTCAGCAAACCAATTTGAAGCATTTAGTTCGCCTAATTACGCAGAATTAGCAGTTGCAGGGGTGAATATAAAATTCAATAAAGAACAACTTTTACGTACAAAGAATTCAGATTTTCAATTGTTTACGAATTTTGATAACCATGTAGCAATTTTGAAAATTTTTCCAGGATTTTCGGCAACTGTTTATAAAAGTATTTTCAATTTTAGTTTGGTGAAAGGTATTATTATTGAAACCTTTGGTGCAGGAAATGCTCCAAGCGATGCTGATTTTAGAGAATTGATTACGAATTATATAGCAGAAGGAGGCATTGTGGTGAATATTACGCAATGTAGTTCAGGAAGCGTTGAACAAGGAAAATACGAAACCAGTTCATTTTTTAGTAAAGTTGGTGTTGTATCTGGTTCTGATATGACCACAGAAGCAGCATTAGCTAAATTGATGTATTTGTTAGGAAGCGAGACGTCAAATGAAATTATTAAGCAAAAATTGATGGAATCGATAGTTGGTGAATTATAGCTTAATCATCAAAAAATATAGTTTTATTAAAAGACTTTATTAACTTCGCGTCCCAATTAAGAAGGAGAGGTGTCCGAGTGGTTGAAGGAGCACGCCTGGAAAGTGTGTATACCTCAAAAGGGTATCGCGGGTTCGAATCCCGCCCTCTCCGCATTAATTCTTCATTCTCATTCTCCTCCTCATTCTTAAAATCTCAATCTCACAACCTTAATCTTAACCTCAACCTCAATCTCAACTCCAAAAAACTTTTTTCCTCATTTTCCACTTCAATTTCATTTGATTCCTTAGATTTGTTTTAATCGTAATTGAACAATTAGAAAATGAAAAATACTCAAGCGTATATTCAAGAAAACAAACAAAAATTCTTGGACGAATTATTGGATTTATTAAGAATTCCATCTATCTCAGCAGATGCTGCTTATGCAAAAGAAGTTTACAGAACAGCAGAAGAAGTTGAAAAGCATTTAATTGCAGCAGGTGCAGAAAATGTAGAGATTTGTAAAACTGCAGGTCACCCAATCGTGTATGCAGACAAAATTATAGACCCATCATTGCCTACTGTTTTGGTTTACGGACACTATGATGTTCAGCCAGCAGATCCAATTGAATTATGGACAAACCTTCCATTTGAACCAACAATTAAAACAACTCCGATTCACCCAGAAGGAGCAATTTTTGCACGTGGAGCTTGTGACGACAAAGGTCAAATGTTTATGCATGTGAAAGCATTTGAAGCAATGATTCGTTCGAATGAATTGCCTTGTAACGTGAAATTTATGATTGAGGGAGAAGAAGAAATAGGAAGTGAAAACTTAGCAACATTTGTAAAAGAAAATGTAGCGAAATTAAAAGCTGATATTATTTTGGTTTCTGATACAGGAATGATTGCAAATGATACACCTTCAGTTACAACAGGTTTACGTGGTTTAAGTTATGTAGAAGTTGAAGTAACTGGACCAAATAGAGATTTACATTCAGGATTATATGGTGGTTGTGTTGCTAACCCAATTAACATTTTAGCAAAAATGATTGCTTCAATGCACGATGATAATAATCACATCACAATTCCAGGATTTTATGATAAAGTAATTGAATTGACAGAAGCTGAACGTTCAGAAATGGCGAAAGCACCTTTCAGTTTAGAAAAATACAAAGAAGCGTTAGATTTGTCTGATATTCATGGTGAAGCAGGTTATTCAACAATGGAAAGAGGATCTATTCGTCCAACATTAGATGTAAACGGAATTTGGGGAGGATACATTGGTGAAGGTGCAAAAACAGTAATTCCTTCAAAAGCATATGCTAAAATTTCTATGCGTTTAGTCCCAAATCAAGTCCCAAATGATATAACAGAATTATTCAAAAATTACTTTGAATCAATTGCTCCAAATGGTGTAAAGGTTGTTGTGACTCCTCATCATGGTGGAGATGCAGCAGTTACTCCTATTGATTCGATAGGGTATGAAGCAGCAAGCAAAGCCTACGAAACTACTTTTGGTAAAAAAGCAATTCCAGTGAGAAGTGGAGGAAGTATTCCAATCATTGCAATGTTTGAGAAAGTATTAGGATTGAAAACAGTCTTAATGGGATTTGGTTTAGACAGTGATGCAATTCATTCACCAAATGAACACTATGGTTTGTTTAATTACTACAGAGGAATCGAAACAATTCCCTATTTCTACAAAAACTTTACAGAATTATCTAAAAATTAAGTAGTATACAGAAATTATCTTTAAGGAATTATAAGTTAAAAATATTGAATATCAAAAGCTTATAATTCCTTCTAATCTCTTATATGGTTAAAATATACCCATGAAAAGCTTCAAAAAACTATTTTTTCTTTTAACAATTCTCTTTCTTGTTTCTTCCTGTTTTGAATACGATGATATTTCACTACTTGGAATTGAAGGTTTTAAAATGGGGAAAATTGATGGGAAACGTATTGCTTTTTCATTAGATGTTAAAATAGATAATCCGAACAAATACTCTTTAGTTGTAAAGCCTTCAACGTTAGATGTGTATATTGAAGATAATTTGATTGGTCACACAACATTAGATCAAAAAATTAAATTCATCAAGAAGACGGAAAAAGTATATACTGTTCCCTTGCATGTTGATTTAGAAGATGGCGCATTATTGAAAATCTTGAAATACGGATTAAAAGATAAACTTTCATTGCATATTGTTGGAAAAGTGAAAGGTTCGGTCTACGGTTTTTCCAAACGAGTGAAAGTTGATGAAACAAAACAAATCTCGGGTAAGGATTTAAAAATATTCAGCAAAAATGATTGATTTCGAAATTACTTCTAATGAATTGTATTCTACTACAATTCGAGCAAAAGGGATTACTACTTTCAAACAAGCTTGCTCTTATGTTCAAAAATTACCTTACGGACGAATCTCTTCAAGACCAAAGTTTGAATTAATCATCAGTGAATGTAGAGGAACGTGTTCATCTAAACATGGTTTTTTAGCTGGTCTTGCTGAAGAAAATGGACACAAAGAAGTGGAATTGATGGTTGGTATTTTTCAAATGAATGGCGAAACACATCCTAAATTAACTTCCTTTTTTGAAGGTAAACCTTATCCACATATTCCAGAAGCACATTGTTATTTAAGATATGAAGGAGAACGTTTTGATTATACCTCTCCAAATGGTGATCAAAATGCAAATAACTATTTGTTCATTCGTGAACAACGTGTAGAACCTCATCAAGCAGCTGAGTGGAAAGAAGTCATACAACAAGATTACATCAAGCGACTATTGGTCAGAAAACCTGAATTTCAGATATCTTTTGAAGATTTATGGAAGGACAGGGAAGCGTGTATTCGTATTTTATCCGAGTAAACAGAATTAAGGATTTTTATTTATCCTTCCAAATACACTCGATGTACTCTTTTTGATATACTTGTCATAGCTTCATAAGGAATACTATCTATTTGATTTGAAAATAGATTCATTGTTTGATTTAAACCAATTATTTCAACTTTATCTCCGGCTTTTACTTGCAGGGTTGAAACATCGACCATGATCATGTCCATGCAGACTCTTCCGAGTACTTTACAGAAATTTCCTTTTATGAAAACAGAACCTTTTCCATTACTTAAAGAACGTTTGAATCCATCAGCATAACCAACTGGAACAATGGCAATTGTAGTATCTTTTTCAGCAATAAATGTTCTGCTATAACCAACAGACTCTCCTTTATTCACTTTTTTTACCTGTGAAATTTCACTTTTCCAAAATATAGTTGGTTGTAATTTTTCTTTTAAAACAGGGTTAGAAGAATAGCCATACATACCAATTCCTAAACGAACCATGTCGTATTGTGCTGTGGTATATTGTGCAATTCCTTCTGAATTTAAAATGTGTTTTAAGAAAGAGTAATTTATTTGATTTTCAATTGATAAACAAAATTCATTGAAAGTTTTAATTTGATTCAATGTAAACGTTTCACTCGTTAAATTATCAGCATCTGCCAAATGCGAGTAGATGCTTTTAATTTTTACTTCAGGTTGCGCTTGTAATACTTCGATGATTTGATTGATTTCATTCGGTTCAAATCCCAAACGACGCATACCTGTATCTACTTTTAAATGAATAGGATAATCAGTTTTACCAGCAAATATTACTTCTTTGATAAATTCATCTAATTGCTCAAATGAATAAATAGCAGGTTCTAAATTGTATTTTATACAATCTTCAAATCCATCTTCTTCTGCATTCATTACTAAAATAGGTAATTGAATCCCTATTTTACGAAGTTCAACACCTTCATCAGCATAAGCAACTCCTAAATAATTTATTCCTTGCTTTTCTAAGAATCCAGCAATCTTATCTGAACCAGAACCATAAGACGAAGCTTTTACCATTGCCAAAATCATTGTACTTGGTTGAAGGTAATTTTTAAATACACTCAAATTATGTTTTAAGGCATTTAAATCTATTTCTAAATAGGTCTTATGTTTCTTTAATCTAAACTGACTTGCAATTTTTTGCATATCGGTTTTTCTGGCTCCTTTTATTA
>CALPVI020000174.1 GCA_943326975.2 Actinomyces viscosus
CAATTCATTTGTTAATATCTGTTTAAAAGTTCTAATAGAAATAGTTTTGATATTAAATTAATATTTCCAAACCAAATAGTTTTTGATATAAACACTAAAAGTTAGTACAAGTTTTGGTGAAATTACCAACGTTTTTAACACAAGGATTATATTAAATTCATAAAAAAGAAATACACATTGAAAGTTCACCTAGTTTTTGTTAATAACCACATAAATACTTGATAATTCACTATTTTAAATAGATTACATTTGTTGATAAGAAGACATATATATTTGATAAGTAATAAATACAAGATTTTAAATTTCTTTTTATACACATATCAACAGCCTTAATAAAAGGAATAAGTTTTCTTTAATTAAAAATTCTTTATTTTATTTATTTAAAAAAAGAAGTGTTTTAAGGATTTGTTTTTTCAGAATTTAAAGTGTACATTCAATTGTAACTTAATTTTCAATTGACAATAACTATACTTAAGATTCTAATTTTTAAAGTATTACATAACTTTATTGAGTACAAATGTTTGAAATATTTAAGCACAGAAAATCAAATGAAAAACAGTTTTTTGATTACTATGAAAAAGAGAATGATTTTCGACGACTTTCCATTTTGTATGGAATTCCAGCAATCATACTTTCTCCTATTTTTTGCTTTTTTTCAATCGGCACAAAAATTCCAACAGAGTATGTAGTAATTTCATTCTCTTTCATAGTTAGTTATCCTATTTACATTTTTATATGTTGGATAATAAAATCGTTACGATCGAAGTTATTTTATTTTTTCGTTGGTCATTTATTTATAGTTACCATTTATGCTTTTAATATTTTAATTGCTTCCGATTTTGAAATCATTCATTTTATCTTTTTTTACACGTTCACGGTTGTATTGACACAAATTATTCAGCGATTATATGCTACTGTTTTATTCTTTATTTTAGTCTCTGTTTTATTAATTTATGGTGTATCGAAAGTAGAAAGTAACGATCTAAGTACTTCAATTATTTTATTAATCTTTTTCATTTATATTTCAACCACACTTATCGCCTTGGTCGTTAGACATCGATTAATTAATAATATTCAAGGTTATTCGGATTACTTAAAGAAGGTTTTAAATAAACCAGGTTCAGGATTTCTTTTATATAAGTTCAAAAATTCTGAAATGGAAATTATTGATTATAATGAGAAAATAAATTTATTTTTTCAAATTTCGAATACTGATCATAATGCTCGCAAAGAAAATTTTACACGTTTATTTACTGATGAAGAAAAAAATACACTTGAAAATTTAAATTTTGAAGACGTTTTTAGAAAACAAGTTGAAAAAAAATTAGATGGTAAAATAATTACTTTAGAATTAAAGATTGTTTTATTACTCTTAAAAACGGGTAAACATTGGTTATGTCGAATTGAAGATGTAACAGATGATGTAGCTTTTCAGGTTGAATTATCAAATAGAGAAAAAAAATATAGAAATCTGTATTACAAGAATCAAGCGGGTGTTTTTACATTGAATTTTAATTCTCAATTAATTGATTGTAATGATGCATTTCATCAAATTTTTGAAAATCAATTTTCTATAAATGATTTTTTCTTTTCTTCAGAAGATATTCAATCATGGAATTTTATTTTAAAACATCTGCATGAAAATGAGTTTCTAAGAAATGAAAAGTTTGTTTTCCAATTACAAACTGGTAAATCAAAAACATTGATTTTTAATTGGTACATCGATAAAGTAAATGCTAATATTGAAGGCACTGTAATTGATATCACCCAAGTTGAAAATGCTTCCAAAGCTATTCAACAAAGTGAAGAAAAATTTAGGGTGATTTATGAAGAATCAAATGATGCTATTTTTTTATTAAAAGACATGAAAATCATTGATACTAATAGAAAAGGCTTACACTTATTTGGTTCACCTAGTTTTGATTTAATTGGTACTTCTATTTTTCAATTATCTGCTGATTTATCTGAAGAAAGAAAAGTTCAATTTGATCGTATTTTAAAGGAATTAGATCTTTCTAAATCAATTCGTTTTAGTTGGTTTTTTAAGGGTATAAACGATGTGATTGAATCGGAAGTAGCGATGATTGAAATGATGATTGATAATGAAGTGATGTATCAATGTGTTATTAGAGATGTTACCTTAAAGAATAGAAATATTCGTGCTTTAGAAACCAATGAAAAGAATTATTTAGCTATTCTTCAAAATATACCTGAAGGTTTTTTAATTTTTAATAAGGAAAAAACATTTTATGCAAATCCTGAATTTTTCAAGTTATTTCCTTATCAAACGAAAGAAGAAATTGATATTTCACAACTTTTTTCAGGAAGAGATCAAGAATTATTTGATGCTATCTATGAGCAGCATATTCAAGATAGATTAATCAAAGAACAACAATTAACAATTTTTCAAAACAATCAAACTATCATTAACGTAGATGTAACTTTAGTGAAAACTATTTTTGGTCAACATGATGCTACCTTAATTATTATTAAAGATATTTCGGTTCAAAATAAATTATCTAAAGAAATTTTACGTGCAGAAATAGCTGAGGAAACAAATAAACGATTAAAGGAAGAAATCAATGAGCGTATAAAAACAGAAAAATTACTTCAAGATCAATACCTTAGAAGTAAAGCTATTTTAGATAGTTCATCTAATACATTATTATTTATTTTCGATGTTGATTTAAATATTTCTTCATTTAATAAACACAGTGATAATTATTTATTTCAATTGACGGGTCTTCATTTAGAAGTAAACAAATATTTTGGAGATATTTTCAATAAGTTATTTGATGAAAAACAAATACGTTATTTTCAACAAGTTTTATTAATTGTTAAAAATGGCGGTTCAGAACGTTTAGAAATTATGTTTGATTCTAACGGATTAGATAGATGGTTAGAATTATTTATTAATCCTATTTTTGATACAGACGGAAAAGTATATGAGATTTCGATGGTTGCACATGATATTACTTTAAAGAAATCTAATGAATCCGCTTTAGTAAGTTCTGTGCAAGAAAAAGAAATACTGTTAAAAGAAATTCATCATCGTGTTAAAAACAACCTTCAAATTATTTCAAGTATTTTAAATCTTCAAAGTTCATTTGTGACAGATGAAAAGATTTTAGAAATATTACAAGATAGTAGAAATAGGATACGTTCAATGGCAATGATTCATGAGAGTTTGTATAAAACAACCAATTTTTCATCTATCAATTTTACTGAATATATATATAATATATCAAGTAATCTTTTAGCAACGTATCGTATTAATGAAGAGCATGTTTCTTTCAAAACAGAATTAGATCAAGTTGAATTAACCTTAGATCAAGCTATCCCTTCCGGTTTATTAGTGAATGAATTAATAACAAATGCAATCAAATATGCTTTTCCAGATAATAAAATAAATGGTGTAATCAGTGTAAGATTAAAAGAGGAAGATAATCTTGTTTCGATATATGTAGAAGATAATGGAATTGGTTTACCTGACAATTTTGATATTGAAAACTTAGAATCATTAGGTTTACAATTGGTTGTTTCTCTAACTGAGCAATTAAATGGTGCCCTTACTATATTAGAGGGAACAGGAACAAAATTTTTAATTACTTTTGTAAAAGCTAACAATTAATCTATTATATGTCTATTATTAATGTCCTTGTAGTTGAAGATGAATCAATTGTTTCCAAAGATATTCAACATAGTTTAAAAAAACTAGGTTATCATGTTGTTGGAGCTGCAGCAACGGGTGAAAAGGCTTTAGAATTAGCGCATACTTTCAATCCCGACATTGTTTTAATGGATATCATGTTGAAAGGTGATATGAATGGAATTGAAACAGCTGAACAAATCAAAAAAGACTTGTTTATACCTGTCATTTTTTTAACAGCTTATGCAGATGAAGCTACTTTAGCTAAAGCAAAAGTGATAGAACCATACGGTTATATTATCAAACCATTCAAAGAAATTGATTTACACACTTCTATTGAAATGGCCGTTTATAAGCATGATAAGCAAAAAGAATTATTAAAAGAGAGAGAACATTTGTATTCTTTAGTTGAGAATAAAGAAGTTTCAAAAGAATTTATTTTTGTTAAATCAAACAGTAAGTTAGTTAAAATTAATTGCAAAGATATATACTTCATTGAGGCATTGAAGGATTATGTTGTTATCAATACAATCGATACTCGTTTTACTGTTCATTCTACAATGAAAGATATTGAATCTAAACTAGGTTCTGAAGAATTTATCCGTATTCATCGTTCTTTTATAGTTCGATTAGATAAAATCGCAACAATTGAATTTCCTAATTTAACATTAGAGAATGACAAGAAATGTATTCCTATTGGCGGATCTTATAGAGATGATTTAAATAGTAGATTAAATTTTATTTAACTATTTGATTATAAGTAACTTAATTAATATTTTAATTTTTTAACTTTTTCCTATCTTTTTCTGTTACCTTTTTTTGATTGAATAGTTTTACTTTAGTGAGTTATTCAATTTATACATTGTTTATATGAGTGCTTTTGAAAGATTATTGAGTCAAATAGATGCTTTTATTCGTAAATATTACAAAAATGAAATGATCAAAGGATTGTTTCTTTTTGCTTCTATTTTTCTTTTTTCCTTTTTACTTACTACCTCTTTAGAATATTTTGGAAGGTTTAATTCTTATGTACGAGGAATATTATTTTTCGGATTTATTTTTACTAATTTATATATTTTAGTAAGATATATTCTAATTCCCATATCCAAACTTTTTTCATTAGGCAAAAAAATTGATCGTTATCAAGCATCAAAAATTATTGGTAATTTTTTTCCATCAATTTCTGATAGATTATTGAATACACTTCAATTGAATGATAATTTAAATGAGAATGAAGGTAATTTTGAATTAATTAGAGCCAGTGTTGTTCAAAGATCAGCTTCTTTAAGTGTTGTTCCTTTTACATCAGCTATTGACATTAAAGAAAATAGAAAATACTTAAAGTATATTCTACCTTTATTTTTTATCGTTTTATTGATAGG
>CALPVI020000175.1 GCA_943326975.2 Actinomyces viscosus
AGTGATTCTTTAACCTTTTTAGACATGTATAAAAAAATAGAATTTATTTATAATAAAATCTAAATTATTAAAAGATTTGAAGGTTTTTACAAGTATTGTTTGAAAGGTATATTTTATTGATTCATTTGAAAGCTATTAGCAAAAAAAAAAGACCTTTAAAAGGTCTTTAATTTATTTATTTCATTCTAACTTTATTAATCTTATTTGGATGACCTGAAGTTCCAGAATCAGGATCTATAATGCCACCATGGTCAGTATTGTCTTCTTCATCAAAAACATCAATAGGTGATTTTTCAGCAACAAAAGCTCCCTTCCAAACAACTTTGTTTTGTGAATCTGAATTATTTGGACGAATTGTTTCTTTTTGACAAGAATATGTTCCTAATAATACTATTGATAACAATATGAAATAATACTTTTTCATTGTGATTAAATTCTGTAAACAAATATAGAGAATCTTAGTGGTTAATCCAAATTTTCTACAGGAATTTTGAGTAAAACCCTCGATCCATTGATTAAACGGTTTTCATCATAAATCTGAAAAGGACCGATTAACTCAAAACTTTGATTAGATAAACGTTTTATTAAATCAATGCGTTTCGATGTTATTTCCATTCCTTGCGACTTATGATCTCCTATAACTTGTTTTTTAAGCTGAATACTTTGCTCAATACCTACTCCATTATCATCAATCTGTATTTGTAAAATTTTACCAATTAAATTAACATTTATAGTTATTCTACCCAATTTTTCTTCAATCGGTAAAATACCATGTATAATACTGTTTTCAATAAAAGGTTGAAGAAGCATTGAAGGTACTTTAATTGATTCGGTATCGATATCATCCACATTAATTTCATACTCAAAACGATTTTTAAAACGCATTGCTTCCAAAGAAAGATATAACTCTAATCCCTCCAATTCTTGACTCAAAGAAATCATACTTCCCTCTTCAACGGTAGAATCTAAGTTCTTTCTAATCAATTTTGCGAAATTTGTTAAGTACCGATTTGCAGAAATCCGATCTTGAGAATTTATAAAATACTGAATCGAATTAAGTGAATTAAAGATAAAATGTCTATTCATACTTGCATTTAATGACTTTTGTTCCAAAGCCATTAATTTGGATTTCAACTCTAATGATTCATTATAATTCTTTTGTCTTTCTCTTTTAATTTTTTCTTTTAAACCAATATAAAAGGTCAATAAAACAAAAATAAAAGCAGATAAAATAAACCACCATGTTTTATAAAATGGCAATCGAATAATTAGAGGGAACACAATTTCATTAGAAAAGGCATCTTTTCCAATTACAGATCTTAAATGTAAAACATATTCTCCTGCGGGTAAACTAGAAAAATTAAAAGTTGAATTCTTTGAAGGATTTGACCATTTTATATCTAAACCTTCAATCCAATACTGAAATTTTAAATCATGATTATTCATTACAACAGCATCCAATTCTATTGTAATATTGTTTTTAGTAAAAGGTAAAACTAATTTACTTGGCACACCTAATTCATTGATCGACTTTGAATATTTTCTATAAATTGTATCCTGTTGATTTACAAGGAGTCGCTTTAAAACCAAATAAGGTTTTTTGACATTAAAGTTAATTTTACCAAGCTTACTTTCCACTACTCCTGAAGCAGAACCGTGCCAAAAATCACCATTTTCATCAATAAAACTTGAATTTATATTACTTTCTAAATCAATTAAGCCTTCTTGTTTACTTAGATGTTTGTATTTATTTAACCTAACGTTATGAATAAAAACACCGTTGTTTGTTCCTATAAAAAGATTGTCTTTGAAATAATTTAAAAATATGATAAAATTAGAAGCAGGTTCAGACGCAAAAATTGATTTTTTTAAGATTCCTTTCTTCAATGAATACAAACCATCATCAGTACCTATCCAAATTGTAGAATTAGCATCTTTTTCTATACAATAAGCAGTATTTGAAACCCCTTTTAGAAATTTAAATTGATTATTTTGATAAATTGCAATGCCTTTATCTGTAGCACAATACAAAACATTATCGATAAAATTTAAATCTCTAATTATACCTAAAAACTCCCCTGTGTTATTGGGAGATTGAAGTTTAGTTATTTGACCTGAATTGTATACCGATATACCATCAATTCCTCCAATATACATTTTTGAAGAAGAAACTTTAAACAATGATGTTACTTTTCCAATTGGTAAATTTTTATCAACAATTAATTTTTCTCGGCCTTTGGAGTAACATATCAACCCTACTTCTGTACCAAACCAATTTGCATTATTAACTTCTAATGCAGATGTCCAAATACATTTTACACTTTTAACTTGTCTTATAAGTTCTCTTCTCTTTGTTAAAGAAAACCCTCCTCCATCGAAAGTAGAAAACCATAATACCCCTTTGCTATCTTGATTAATATTTGTGATTAAATCTGATGGAAATCCAGTTGTTGTATTATAATAACGTATATTTTCGGAAGGAAAAGTTAACAAACCTTTCCCTCCTGAACCTAACCATATATTCTGATCCTCATCTTCAAATAAAGCCGTAACAGTTGTCGATAAACCATTTTCAGCGAGATAATTTATAACTTTATTGTAATTGTTTAGTTGAAATAAACCATCTGCTGAGACAAACCATTTATTTGAATAAGAATCAATAAAAATTTCAGAAAAATTGTTAGTGTTGCTATTTAATTTTATCTGACTTAATGATTTTTTTGATTTGTCGTATTTAAAGCAACCTTTATCATATGTTGTAAAAAAAAGCTCATCTTTGAACCACTGAAAGTCCGAAATAAAATACTTATTTACGGCTTCTACTGGTTTGAAATTAATTAAATCACTGGTTTCTAATAATCCATTTTCAGATGAAATATAGATTTTAGAATTATAAACAGATGCACTAATTATATAACTACTTGAAATGGATTTACTGTTAACCTTTAGCTTAACTATCTGATTATTTTTAAATTCACAAAGACCTAAACCTCGTGTAGATATAATAATTCGACCTTTAAAACTAAAAATATTCGTAATTATATTAGCATTTTGAAAGTCTGGTAAGTACCACTTATCTATTTTTCCCTTTTTAATTCTTGAAACTCCACGATCATGACCCACCCAAATAACTTCATCTATGATTGATAATGATCGAACACGATTATTTAATAATCCAGATTCAGAAGAATAGGTTTCGAAATCTTTTCCATTAAACTTGGCTAATCCGCCTAAGGTCCCAACCCATAAATAACCCTGTTTATCTTGTACGATGGAAGTAACTTGAGATTGAGGTAAACCTTCATTTGTCCCATAATTTACATATGAAATTTTTTGAGCAACCAAATTGGTTACAAAAGAAAAAATGACAAGTGTAATTATAAAATAGATTTTCATTAAGCGTCTTTCAATAATCTTACAAAATCGGAAACTCTATTTCTGGCAATTGGAATATTTAAACCACCTTTTAAAACTGCAAAATGACCATCCTCATGCACATATTCAACTAAACGATTAAGACTAATTATATGTGATTTATGAACTCTGAAAAATTTTGCAGGATCTAATAAATTTTCATAAATTTTCAATGTGCGTGTATCTAGGTAACGAGTTCCGTCTTCAAAATAAATCGTAGTACAATTTCCACTTGCCTCTAAATGGGTGATTGTATCATCTTCCACAATTTTTAGACCTTTCGTGTGACTAATAGCTATTCGGTTATTCGGTTTATTTCGAACTATAGAATCAGATAAATTGCGCATTGCTCCAAAGTATGTAGGATAACTTTGTGGATTCTCTCCAAATATTTTTTTCGCCTCTACAAGTTTCGCAACTGATTTCTGCAATTCTTCAATATCAATCGGTTTCAATAGATAATAAGCTGCATTTGCATTAAATGCTTTTATTGCAAAATCCTTAAAAGCCGTGACAAAAACAACTAAAAAATCCTGTTCATCTACTTCTTCTAAAAGTTCAAAACCTTCTGTTCCTGAAGGCATACGAATATCTAAAAAAACAACGTCTGGTTTAGAACTTTCTATTATCGCTTTTGCTTGTTCTTTGCGTGAAGCTTCACCAATAACTTCTATTTCAGGACAAAACTCTTCCAGTAATAAGATTAAGTTTTTTCTTGCAAACTCCTCATCATCTACAACTAATGCTCTTAATTTCATAATATTGGGGTATTAGTAATTATTTCTTACTCCTAAATATACATAAATAAATAGTATCGCATACTTAATCATCAACCTTTGAAAATTAAAATGCAACATTTAAAAAGTAAAAGTGGACCTTTAAATAAATTCATACTACACTTTACATTTTATAAAAAAAGGATAACTACTTCGAGTGTATTTTTACAAAATAGTAATCAATAAAAGTAATGAAAAACAAAAACTACATCGTTTTCATAAATTGGATATTCAATGATAATGGGAACTAAAACATTCCTAACCTCCTACAATCAATTTAATATACTCTCAAGGATATGACTAACTTCAAATGCAGATTCGTGATGAGACATATGTCCCACATTTTTTATGATTTTAAGTTCAATTGCCAAATCACCTATTTGCTCCTTCATCAACTGTAATGGAACAATCGCATCTTTTTCTCCTTGAATAATGTGAAAATCGGAAGGCAACAAAGCTAAAACACTCGTGTTATCTTCTCTACTAGCCATCGCTAATGAAGAATAAGATATTGCAAACTCATCCATCTTAAGAGCATCATCAAGCAATTCTTTGATTTCCACTTTGTATTTGATTTGATCTAAATATAAATTAGGAATTGCCTCTTTCAAAAAGAGATTTTTATTCTGCAATACAATTGATGCAACTCTTACTCTATCCTTTTTTTTAAGTTCAGAATCTTGCCAAAAATTTGAATTTAACAAGACTACCTTATTGCAATTAGTAAATCTTTTTTTAATATTCAAAGCAACATAACCACCCATAGAATGACCTACAATATCAAAATCTGTTATTTGCAAATAATTTAAAACTA
>CALPVI020000176.1 GCA_943326975.2 Actinomyces viscosus
CGAATAAAGGTTCAGGATACTTAATCATGATGATTATGGGTGGAGGTATCGTATCTATTTCCCAAGGTTTATTGGTAGATATTCCATCGGTAGGAATCAGATATAGTTTTTATACGGGTATAGTTTGTTTTCTATATCTAATTTTTTACGCTATCAAATCTTCTCAAATCTTAAAAAATCAAGGCGTTACTATAGGAGAAGACACTGCTGGACATTAAATTTTCTTTTCAAATTTCATGACCAATATCTTTATTTCATCTAATAGAATATCGTAATTTTGCAAAATCATTTCAATCGACGATAAATTGAAAATATATGTTAGGATTAAAATTGCCGACTGACCCTTATTGGGCGAAAATAGTTGAATCAAATATTGAAGAAGTATTATCTGATCATGCTTGGTGCGAACAAAAAGCAGCAACAAACTGTATTACGATTATAATTAACAATTCTGAGAAACCTGAATTGGTTTCAGCATTATTGGATATTGCTAAAGAAGAAGTGGAGCATTTTAAAATGGTTCACGATATTATCTTGGAAAGAGGATTAACTTTTGGACGTGAACGAAGAGATAACTATGTGAATGAATTAGCTAAATTCATGAAAAAAGGTGAAAGTCGTGAAAAAGCATTGGTTGATCGTTTGTTATTTTCAGCGATGATTGAAGCTAGAAGTTGCGAACGATTCAAGGTGCTTTCAGATAATGTTCAAGATGAAGAATTAGCAAAGTTTTATTACGATTTAATGGCTAGTGAAGCCGGACATTATACAACTTTTTTAGGTTTTGCAAAAAAATATGGAGAAGGCATCGATGTGGATAAACGCTGGAAGGAATGGCTAGAATACGAAGCAAGTGTTATCCAAAATTATGGTAAAGAAGAATCGATTCACGGTTAATCGGGTTCATAGTATATCTTTAAAAAACAAAAAAACTGCTTTAAAAGGCAGTTTTTTTATTTAAATACAACTTGTGTTTTTAGGATAAATTAAGCATCTAATTCGTCTTCTTTGAATTGAATGCCATATTCTTCTAATTCTTTAAGTATAGGATTGTAAACCTCTGATTGAATAGGAATCTGAACTCCTATTAAAGAGATTTGATTATTTAAAATCATTTTTGCAGCGATAGCTGCAGGTAAACCAACAGTGTTACTCATAGAAGTATATGTAACATCTTCTCCAATATTTACCATGTATGAGTTGATTTTTTTCTTTTTCCCTTCAATTTCATAAACAAATTCATGAAACATCACCAGCATATCTTTATCCTTAGGATCAAGTGTCCATTTGTTTACTAAGATTTTTTCTAAAATCTGTGCAGGAGAAGCATTTTCTAAACCTAGAGGAGTTTCATCACTAAAAAAGCCTAACCATTTTACACGTTCAAATATATCTTCGTCAAACCCAACTGCTTTTTTGAATTTTTCTTCAATACTTATTTGGTCTTTAAAAGGCAAAAATGAATTAATAAATGTACGAGGGGATAAGTCTTCTGAATGCGCCATTTTATAAGAATCATCAGTCAAGCCTAATTGAACAAATGCATCCCAAGCTTTGCAATAACCAGGTCTACGAAGAGTTCCTCTGTATATAGTAGGAATATTTTCTAATTCATAAACAGGTCTGTAGGATAGTGAATCTCTATTTGCATATCCTTCAAATTCTCCAAAACCAGGAATCGCCATGACGTCCGTTCTACTAAATAATTTTGTGTAAGGGATATATTTATATTGATTTTCTTCAATAAAACAAGCAGCAGAACCTTGTCCTGCAACTACTACATTTCTTGGATTCCAAGTAAATTTATAGTTCCAAGGATTATTATCTGATTCAGGAGCTATTAAACCTCCACAAAACGATTTAAAACTGTGCATTTTACCGCCTATTTCTTCAATATGATCTATGATTTTCATAGCACTCATATGATCAATACCTGGATCAACACCAATTTCATTCATGAGTATCACCCCAGCTTCTTTCGCTTTTTCGTCTAAAGCTCTCATTTCTGGAGAAACATAAGAAGGCGTTATTAGATTTGTTTTCAAATCTATACAGTCTAAAGCAACTTCCACATGAAATCGTGCAGGCAACATACTGATGACTAAATCTGCTTTTTCGATTTCAGGTCTTCTTTCAGCTGTGTTTAATGCATTAAATGATAATGCAGTGCCATTTGGATGGCCATTCAATTTTCGTTCTACCAATTGAATATTTTGATCCACAACTCTTACATTCCAATTGAATGTAGTTGAATTGTTTAACAAATAACGTATAAGTGATGAAGACGACATTCCGGCTCCAATGACCAATATTGTTTTCATGTTGAAATCGATTAACTAAAGCCCAAAAATAAACAATGTTTCGGTTAATTGATGTAAAATTTAACATTATTGAATTAATATTCTAAAAATTTAACTAATAGGGTCTTTTTTATTCTTCTAATTCTTTAAAATTAACTCCCCAAAATTTTAAAATTTGTTTACTTTTGCCCAAGAAAAAAATACAGTTCTATGGGAAGAGCGTTTGAATATCGCCGTGCGGCAAAAGAGAAAAGATGGGACAAAATGTCTAAAGTGTTTCCTAAATTAGGAAAAGCAATTACGATGGCTGCTAAAGAAGGTGGGGGTGATCCTGCAATGAATGGTAAGTTACGTACTGCTATTCAGAATGCGAAGTCTGAAAACATGCCGAAAGACAACATTGATGCAGCTATTAAGCGTGCAACTCAAAAAGATATAGCAGCATTTACCGAAGTTAACTACGAAGGAAAAGGACCACATGGTGTTTTAGTTTATGTAGAATGTGCAACAGATAATCCAACAAGAACAGTAGCTAACGTAAAAATGTATTTCAATAAAGCAGGTGGAGGAGTAGTTCCAAACGGTTCGTTAGAATTTATGTTTGATCGCAAATGTGTTTTTGAAATAGAAAAAGGAGAATTAGATCCAGAGGAATTAGAATTAGAGCTTATCGATGCAGGAGCTGAAGAAATCGAAGTAGTTGAAGATAAAATCTTTATTTATGGTGATTATACAGCTTTTGGTACAGTAGCAAAAGGATTAGAAGATTTAAATATTGAAGTAATTAAATCTAATTTACAAAGAATCCCAACTTCACCTGTTGAATTTACAGATGAACAATTAGTGGATATCGAAAAAATGTTAGATAGAATTGAAGACGATGATGATATACAGCAAGTATTTACCAATATTGCTTAATCATAATTTCGTTAAAAAAATCATTAAAAGCCGTCTTTTAGGACGGCTTTTCTTTTTTAATTTCTTTCTCTATTCGAATAAAATAATTCTCTTTTAAACTTCTTTCATCTTTAATAAACCAAGTTTAAAATGGTAGTTTTTATTCCAAATAAAGAGAATTCTACATTTTTTTGTCTAATTTGGTACTTAATATAATATTTTACATTTTTTCGAGTTTTTAGTTATATTAAAAACACGTATCTACATCAAGTAATGAAGCAGTTGTTTAAGTATTTTTTTATAGTCTCTTTTTTAGTTGTGCTAGCTTTTTCTTGTTCAACTGAACGAAATACCCTTGTAAATCGATCTTACCATACATTAAATGCCCGCTACAATGGATATTTCAATGCGAATGAGTTATTAAAGGAAGCAATTACAGATTACAGAACAAATTTAAAGGAAGATTATTACTCTATTTTACCAATTGCTCCACTTCCTAATGAAATAGAGGTGAAATCAATGTATTCACCCATTGATACGGCAATTGTGAAATGTACAAAAGTGATCCAAAAGCATTGCATGCCTAGCAATGATAAGCCATCTCAAAAATCGGTTGAGTATAATACTTTTATTGATGAAAATTGGTTAACAATTGGTATAGCAGATTACTACCGAAGAGATTATGATGGTGCTTTAAAGAAGTTCAATTATATTAAAAAATTCTTTAAAAATGACCCATCTATTTTTATCAGTGAATTATGGATAGCTAAAATAAATATAGCGATTGGAAAATATACAGAAGCTTCTTTTGGATTGAATCAATTGGATAAAGCTTATGAAGAAGAACAAACAAGGATAAAAGAAAAAGCTGAAAAACCAGAAAAATCAGAAAAGAAAACCAAAAAAGAACCAAAAACTCAAGAAGATAAAATAGCGAAATTTCCTACTAAGATTTTATTCGATTTAGAGCTTACAAAAGCGGATTTGTCATTAAAAAAAGCTGAAAAAAAAGAAGCAATTCTTTTTCTCGAGAATTCTCTCCAATACGCTAAAAAACAAAAAGATAAAGCTAGAATTCATTACATTCTTGGACAATTATACGAAGAACAAGGACAAAATTTATTAGCAGCGGATCACTTTACTAAAGTTTTAAAGTATAATACGAATTATGAAATGATTTTCAATGCTCGTATCAAAAGAGCATTTTTAGGTAATGATGAAAAATTGCATAAAGATTTATTGAAAATGATGAAAGATCCTAAAAATGCCCCTTTTAAAGATCAAATTTATTATGCACTTGCTACGATTGAATTACAAAAAGGCAATACACTATTAGCTAAAGAGTACTTAACCAAGTCTGGTTTTTATTCGACAACAAATACTCGTCAGAAAGGGATGGCTTATGAAAAATTAGGTGATCTTTCTTTTAAGGAAAGGGATTATGTCGTTGCTCAAAAGTATTATAAGCAATGTGCAGATGTAATTGATAGTTTATACCCAAATGCATTTGTAATAAAGAATAAAGCTGATAAATTAGCTGATTTAGTTGCTGCGGTTGAAACAGCAATTTATGAAGATAGTGTTCAAAAAGTAGCTCAATTAAATGAAAGTGAGCGTATTGAATATGTTAAATTTGTAATAAAAAAAACAAAAGATGATGAAGCAAAACGAAAAAAGTTAGAGGCTGAACGACTTTTAGAATTACAACAAAATCAAAATACAACAGCTCAATCAAACGGTAATGGAAGTAAATGGTATTTTACAAATACCAAAAC
>CALPVI020000177.1 GCA_943326975.2 Actinomyces viscosus
AAGAGGTGCTACAGGTTCTATACTTTTACAGTTGCAAAGAGAAAGAAATAATAAAAAGCAAAAGCAATATTTCATTTATTTTTTATACAAGTTTACAAAAAAAGTTTAGATTTTTTTTCTGATTTAATTAATAAAAAATCAAAATATTATCTTGAAACTTGAATTTTTTTTAACAATTAATTAGCAATTATTTTTGCTAATTAAGTATTTTAATGGATTACATTTGCAGCATGAGTAAGTTAGTAATAGCAAGATTAATTTGTATTTTGACAATAATGTTTATTGTTAATGGTCAATTTTTTGCTTTTCCATCAAATACATTTTCTCAAAAACCTACTCATTTTAATCTAAAACAAAATGTACAGAAATTTTCAGTAAAAGTAGATATTTCTGTATTGGATGTTATTGAAATAGAAGAAATAGAAGAAGATGTAGACAATTCATTTAATACTTTGCTCAATTACAATGAAATTGATAATAATTTTCAATTTTTCAAGCAATTTTCTTTTTCGTCAATTGACTTCAATTCCAATGTTTATTATAAACTATCACAACTTACTGATACTTCTCCAATTTGGATTTCTATTAGAAGAATTAATATTTGATTTTAATTTTTTGAGTTTCAAAACTCATCGTTTTCAAGTAAACAAATAAATTAAAATTCAAGTAATTAGTATGGAAAATATAAAGTTTGACTCATCTGATGAGCAAAAATTGATTGGTAAATTACGTAAATACTTACCTTTACAAGCCCCTTTAAAAGATTTCGTTTTTCAAAATACATTATTGTCTTTTCAAGATCACAAATTTCATTTAGCACTTCAATCATCATCTCAAATATTTGGATACAAAAATTATTTAAGTTTAGAAGAATATAGAAAATTACATGCTTCGAATGAAATTAACGATGCGATTCTTATCAAATTAATCAAGGAAACTAAAGGCAATGATCAATTAAAATTTTGGAAATCAAATCTGTTAGATAAAAGTTACAATGAAAGTAGTAAGTCTAGAATTGGACTTGTACGTTCTAATTGGAAAAGTAAGTTTAAAATAGATTTAGATTCCTTAGTTCATCCTTTGTTATTTAGAATAGCTTGTAGTTATTTAGATCAGGGGATTTCTATTTGGCATTTTCCTGCAGGCAACAATGGGTTTTTATCATCAATTAAAGAGTTGGAAAAGAATAGTTATATAAGTTTTTTTAAATCAGAAAGAGCTAAAAAATTATTATTCGATACGGATTGCACATTAGATCAATTGCTTACTATATTAGTTGGAAGAAGATCTTTATTTGAACAATATTTGTTTGACCAACAATTTTCTCACCCAGGTTGGTCTGGTATTATTTCGGTTATCGAACAAAATCCCTCAACGTTATTAGATTCAAAGAAGATTTCATTAGAGGAATTCATTAAAGTTGAATTGTTACTTGAAATAGATGCTTTAGACTCTCAATTTGGAGAGATTTGGTCACCATTGAGTTTTAAAATTGAAACAAAACCAGAAGGAATTTTTGATCCAATTCAATCTTCTGAGTATTTTAATGTTTTATCAATTTGGCAAGATGCATATGAATGGACTTATTTTGATCAAGTTTTAGCAGGATTAAAATACCAAGAAAAACAATTAATTTTAAAAAAGGAAAATAGTTTTCAGGCATTTTTCTGTATCGATGATAGAGAATGTTCGATTAGACGACATCTTGAAGTTGCAGACCCAAATTGCCAAACATTTGGTACTCCAGGACATTTTAATGTTGAATTTTATTTTCAACCTGAACATAGTAATTTTCACACTAAAGTTTGTCCAGCACCAATTACTCCAAAATTTTTAATTAAAGAATATGAAAAATCTGAAAAAAGGAAAAAAGATTTTCATTTTTCAGATAGAACAAATGGATTGTTAATTGGATGGTTGTTAACTCATACACTTGGTTTTTGGTCGGCTATTAAATTGTTTATTAGTGTTTTTAGACCCGCTCAGACAGCTTCTTTTGTAACTGCGTCCAAGCATATGGATCCAACAGCTCATTTAACAATTGAAAATAAAAATGGAGAGATTTCAGAAGATGGACTTCAAATTGGGTTTACATTGGATGAAATGGTTCAAAGGGCAAATGCGTTATTAATGAGTGTTGGTTTGATTGATCATTTTTCAACATTGATCTATTTTATCAGTCATGGTTCAAGTAGTGCGAATAATCCATTTTATGCGACTATGGATTGTGGAGCATGTTCTTGTCGTCCTGGTTCTGTTAATGCTCGTGTAATAAGTTATATTCTTAATCACGAAGCAGTTAGAAAGAGATTAGCCGAAAATGGAATTGTAATTCCGGTTGAAACTCAATTTGTTGGAGCTTTACATGATACGGCTAGAGATGAAGTTACTTTTTTTGATGAGTCGATATTGTCAGATGTAAATAAAAAAGTACATGATGAAAATAAATTAGTGTTTGACAAAGCTTTAGATGAAAATGCAAAAGAACGTTCTAGAAGATTTATGTCTATCAATACACATAAATCTGCTAAGAAAATACATAAAGATATTTTAACTAGAACTGTTTCTTTATTTGAACCTAGACCAGAATTGGATCACGCAACAACAAGTTTATGTATTATAGGTAGAAGAGAACTTACTGAAACTATTTTTTTAGACAGAAGAGCTTTTCTAAATTCTTATAACTATAAAGTTGATCCTGATGGGAAATATCTATTAGGAATATTGAATGCAGCAAGTCCCGTTTGTGGAGGTATAAGTTTGAATTATTACTTTTCAAGAGTTGATAATCAAAACTTGGGTGCAGGAACAAAATTGCCACATAATGTCATGGGATTATTTGGTGTAGCGAATGGAACAGATGGCGATTTAAGGCCTGGGTTACCTCTTCAAATGGTTGAAGTTCATGATGCTATAAGATTGATGATGATAGTTGAGCATTTTCCAGATGTTGTTTTGTCTACGATTCAACAAAATCCTTCGACATATGAATGGTATGAAAATGAATGGATGAAATTAGCAGTAATACATCCAGAAACAAATGAATTGTTCATATTTAAAAATGGTAAATTTGAATCTTTTGAACCACTTCAGAAATCAGTAGAGGTGATAAGTGATTCTAATTTAGTTTCCAAAATTGAAAGTTCACATACCAATTTACCAATTTACCAATTGAAAAAAGATTAGTTATGGAACATTTAATTCAATTATTTATACTTATTCCTTTATTTGGTTTTTTACTTAGTTTAGGTTTGCCAAAGAAAAATGAATTAGTAGTTTCAAGGTTCGCTTTTATAACAATAGGTCTTCATTTGTTAGCAGGTATAATTTTTGTTATATCCTGGTTGTTTAAAGGAATGAAATCTATAGACTATAAAGAGTTTTCAATATTTAAAACAAAAGGTTATGATTTTTATATAGATATTCATTTTGATATTATAACAATGACCTTTTTATTAGTAGGTTCTTTTTTAACTTTTTTGGTTATCGGTTATAGTAGGTATTATTTACATAGAGAAAAAGGTTATAAACGTTTCTTTTCAATTTTATTGTTTTTTTATGTAGGTTATAACATTATTATTTTTGCAGGAAATTTAGAAACATTATTTATTGGTTGGGAGATATTAGGGGTATCTTCATTTTTATTAATTGCTTTTTATAGAGAAAGATATTTACCGGTTAAAAATGCCGTTAAAGTATTCTCGATCTATAGAATTGGAGATGTTGGTTTAATATTAGCAATGTGGTTGTGTCATCATCTTTGGGGAGCTAATATATCTTTTCAACAAATGGCTGATGCTCAGTCTTTAAACGAACATCTTTCTCATCATAGTTTACTAGGAATTATAATTGCATTGTTGATTTATATGTCGGCTGCAGCAAAATCTGCTCAATTACCTTTTTCTTCATGGTTACCAAGAGCAATGGAAGGGCCAACACCTTCGAGTGCTATTTTCTATGGAGCACTTTCAGTCCATATTGGTGCATTTATTATGATGAGAACTTATCCTTTTTGGGAGCATCAAACTTCTTTCAGAATTTTTGTAGTTGTTGTAGGATTGCTAACTACAGGTTTCGCTATTCTAACTTCACGAGTTCAGTCTTCAATAAAAAGTCAAATAGCTTACTCTTCAATGGCTCAAATAGGATTAATTTTTATAGAAATTTCTCTTGGACTTCAAGAAGTTGCCTTAATACATATTGCAGGTAATGCATTTTTAAGAACATATCAATTGTTAGTTTCTCCATCTATTGTTAGTTATAAAATAAGAGAACAGTTTTATAATTTTGTACCTCAGCACAAAACAATTGAAGATACTTTGCCGAAAAGGTTAGAATATTCGTTGTATGTATTAAGCTTAAAAGAATGGAATTTGGACTCAATTATGTATACTAGATTATGGAATCCATTGAAGAAATTTGGATATAAATTGAATTTTTTAAATTTTAAAAATGTGTTCATTTTCTTTTTAGTTTTCTTAACTTTTGGAAGTATTTTGTTCTATAATCAACCAAATTTTAGTGATGAATTTACAGAATACATCCCTGCATTTTTTGCGTTTTTTGGTTTAATTGCAGTTATTAAAGCTTTTACTGAAAGAAAAAGTGCTCGTCTGAGTTGGAGTTTAGTTATAATAAATCACTTATTAACAGCAATTTCAATTTCTTTTAATGAGCACTTTGATAAAATACATAATGTGCTTTATTTGAGTGGCGTACTAGTGGGGGGAGCAGTTGGATTTATCTGTATTCAACGTTTACGGAATCTTGAAAAATGGGTTAGTTTAGATCATTTTTATGGACATTCATTCGAACACCCAAAGATTACATTGACTTTTTTTATTGCATGTTTATGTTTAGCAGGGTTTCCAATTACCCCAACATTTATTGGTGTTGATTTAATCTTTTCACACATTCACGATGACCAAATCTTATTAGCATTTTTTGTTGC
>CALPVI020000178.1 GCA_943326975.2 Actinomyces viscosus
CTAAAATTTCTTTTTGTTGCAACACTCTGAATTGCTTCAAAAATTTTGTCTTGTATAGGTTTTATTAATTCTTGTCTTTTTTGAAAATAGTCTCCTTTCACACCGAAACGCATTTTTTGCACTTCCATTGCTTCAGTTTCTAATTTTTCAATTTCCTCTTTTCGTTTTTGCTTTTCTTCTGCTGGAAGCAATATTTCTTCTCTGGCAAAATTATCTTTCTTAAGTTTTAAAATTGCGTATCGTTCTTCTATTTCTTTTGTCCAACGATCTGCTAATTTGTCTAATTTTTCTTTTGCGTCTTTGTATTCAGTTAAATTTTCTAAAATATAATCAGAGTCAATGTATGCATACTTTTGAGAAAAGGCAAAACTTGTGCCAAATAAAATGAAAAGGGCTAAAAGAAATGATTTCATATGTTTAGTTTTTTCGAATCAAACGACCAATTTAATGAATTATTGCATGATTTTCAATAAGAATTATAACTCACCTAAATTCATACCGATAGAGAAGGTCATTTTAGGATAGAATCCTTTTCGATCTATTGAACTATTTGTTCCGCTATTATAACCGTAAGCCCATGGATCTAATTTATCAAATCCCCAACCATAATCAAGACCTAACATACCAAACATAGGCAAGAAAACGCGTATCCCAACACCAGCAGAACGTTTCACATTCAACGGGTTAAATTGTTTAAAAGTTGGGAAACAGTTACCTGCTTCTGTGAACGCTAACACATAGAATGTTGCTTGTGGATTTAATGATATTGGGTATCTTAATTCCATTGTATATTTAGCAATAATTGGATCACCTGTTTGAGAAGAAACTTGATTATCTTCATATCCACGCAAAGCAATGATTTCTCTACCTCCCATTTGACTTACACCTGACAATCCAGAACCGCCCAATGAATATCTTTCAAAAGGAGTTAAACCTTTCGTTGCACTATATGCGCCTAAGAAAGCAAATCCAAATCGAGTTCTAAGTACTAATTTCTTATCATTTGTCAAGGGCGTAAACCATTCTCCGGTTAATTTTAATTTATAGTACTCCAAGTATTTTGATTTCTCTTGTTGTGTTAATGTACTATAATCTTTACCTGGTTCAAACATCGAATAAGGTAAAGTTGATTTCGCCGTAAATGTTATGTTCGAACCTGTTTGCGGATAAATAGGTGCACTGATTGAATTTCTTTGCAATACATATTTTAAGCTGATGTCATTCGCATAACCTTTTGAGAAGTTTTGGAAGATACTGTAATTGTTTACATCGTAATATTGGTATGCGAATTCATAATATGCTGTAAAATAATCATCTGGAAACTTCTTTCTTCTACCTAAACCAATTCCTGTTCCTGTTATAGATACACCTGCAAACAAGGGGTTTGAGCGAATATAACCATTTGAAGAAATAGATGTATGATTCATCCAATAAGTCAATGAGTTTGGTTTTTTCCCACCCAACCAAGGCTCAGTAAATGAAAAGTTATATCCTTGGTAAAATTTACCATTTGTTTGAGCACGTATTGATAATCTCTGCCCATCACCACCTGGTAGTGGTGACCAAGAATCTTTTTTGAAGAAATTTTTTGTCGAGAAATTATTGAAAGTTAAACCCAAAGTCCCAATTAAACCAGAGCTTCCCATCATTCCATTGCTTAATGAAGAACTTCCATTTAATCCTCTACCTCCGTAACCTCCAGAAAGTTCGATTTGATCAGATGATTTTTCTTCTACCGTATATTCTATATCAACCGTTCCATCTGCAGGATTTGGAATTGGATTAATTTGAAATCCTTGTTCATTAAAATAACCTAATTGTGAAAGTTCACGCTGCGTTCTTATAATGTCATTTCTACTGAATAAATCACCTGGTTTTGTTCTGATTTCACGACGAATTACATAATCATTCGTTTTTGTATTTCCTTTGATGATAATTCGTTTTACACGCGCTTCTTTCCCTTCAATGATTCGCATTTGATAGTTAATGTAATTATCTGTTACATTAGTTTCAATTGCATTAACTTGAAAAAATAAATATCCACGATCCATGTAAAGAGACGATATATCTCTTCCATCCTCGCTCATTTTTAGACGTTTGTCTAATAATAATTTATCATAAACGTCTCCTTTTTTTACGCCTAAAATTGTATCAAGATACGAGGATCTAAATTTGGTATTACCAATCCATTCAATGTTTCCGAAGTAATATTTTTGACCTTCATTAATCGTTAAATTAATGATTAGATTTTTATCATTTAAACTGTAAACCGTATCGAATGAAATTGCAGCATCTCTCAATCCGATTGAGTTGAATTTATCTAAGATTGCTTGTTTATCTCTTTCGTAGGCAATGGTTGTAAATTTTGAACGTTTGAAAAATCTCCAAAATCTTTTTTGTTTGGTATCTTTCATTGCCATTTTCAATTTCCAAGTTGGGATTGAACTACAACCGTCAATATTTACTTCCTTTATTTTTACTTTCTTGTTTTTAGCTATATCGATTGTAAAAATCTCAGAGTTGTTGATTAAAGTATCTTTTTGACGCGAAATGTTTACTTTAACAGCATAATATCCTTTGTCTCTAAAATATCCTTTTATTTTGTTTTGGGTAACAAATACTAAGTTTTCAGTAATTGTTTTACCCGTAAATAAATTAATTTCTTCTCTTACTTTATCCGCTTCTCTTTTAGTTACTCCTTTGAATTTATAACGAGAAAGTTTTGGTCTTGGCGCTAATTTAATAGTTAGGTAAACTATACCGTTGATTTCTTTTTCAACCGCTATTTCTGCATCCGAAAACAATTCTTCTTTCCATAAATTTTTGATTGCTTTTGAAAATTTCTCGCCAGGAATCATAATTCGATCGCCTTGTCTTAATCCTGTAATTAGTTTAATTGCTTGATGATCAAAATTATCGGCTCCTTCAACGCGTATTGGTCCAATTTCGTATTGTTTAGGATTTTGATAATCAATTATAAATTCATTTCCAATCATTAAAGGACCATTCGAATTTGTTTCTATTTGAGAAACAGCCATAAATGGTAAAATGAATGATAAAAGAAATAAAAATTGAGTATATTTCATTCGTTACTTGTCTGTTAATTGTTCAGATACCATTCCAAATCTTCTTTCTCGAGACTGATAAGACAAGATTGCCTTATAGAAATCCTCTTTTTTGAAGTCTGGCCAAAGCACTTCTGTAAAAAATAATTCTGTGTATGCTATTTGCCAAAGTAAGAAATTACTAATTCTTTGCTCTCCGCTTGTTCTGATTAATAACTCAGGATCTGGGATGTTTTTAGTGCAAAGTTCAGCATTTATAACTTCTTCATTTATTTCGTTTGATTTTAAATCACCTGATTCAATTTTTTCTGCAATTTTCTTTGTTGCATTCACCAACTCCCAACGAGCACTGTAATTTAGTGCAAGTATCAAAGTGATTTCAGAATTGTGAGCAGTTTTCTCTTGAGCGATTCTAAGTTCTTCTTTACAACTTTCTGGTAAGCCCTCAATATCACCAATGCTTTTTAGAATTACACTGCTTTTATTTAATTCATCTACTTCACCAGCAATTGTTCTGACTAAAAGATCCATTAAACCATCTACTTCATCTTTTGGACGACTCCAGTTTTCTGTAGAGAAAGCATATAGGGTTAAGTATTTCACTTTTAATTCCTTTGCTGCTTTCAATACTTCACGTACTGATTCAACTCCAAAATTATGTCCAAAAAGTCTTTCTTGACCTTGTTTTTTTGCCCAACGTCCATTGCCATCCATGATGATAGCAACATGTTCTGGGGTATTATTTAAATCTATTTGCTGTAATAAATCCATCTATCTTTCTTGATACGAGAGCGAATTTAGTGAAAGATTCGCAATTATAATCTATTAAATAAGTTGAGGTTAACATACCTTAACAAAAAAAAGGGATTTGGAAGACCAAATCCCTTTCGAATATTATGTTTGAAATTGTTATTCTGCTAATAAAATGATATTATTATTTAACATTTCCAATACACCACCGTTGATATCAACTCTAATTACTTTATCGTTAGAAGGGTCGTGTTGAATTAATCCTGTCAAGTCGTCAAATGCAACATGATCATTCGTTAAATCAATCTTCACTGTTCCTTTTGCTAAAGCTGAAATAATTGGAGCGTGGTTTTTCAAAATTTGAAAAGAACCATCTAATCCAGGTAATTGAACTGCATCAATTTCACCTTTAAAGATTTTTTTATCTGGTGTAATTATTTCTAACTGCATTTTAATCTAATTTTAGTTTTCTGCTAACATTTTCTCACCAGCAGCGATAACGTCTTCTAAACCACCTTTTAAGTTAAAAGCTGCTTCAGGGTATTTATCTAATTCACCATCTAAAATCATGTTAAATGCTTTGATAGTTTCTTTGATATCTACTAAAACTCCTTTTAAACCTGTAAACTGCTCAGCAACGTGGAATGGTTGAGATAAGAAACGTTGAACACGTCTTGCTCTGTGAACGATTAATTTATCTTCCTCAGAAAGCTCATCCATACCTAAGATAGCGATGATATCTTGTAACTCTTTGTAACGTTGTAAAGTTAATTTAACTCTTTGTGCAGTATTGTAATGCTCTTCACCAACGATTTCTGGAGTTAAGATACGAGAAGTAGAATCCAATGGATCTACCGCTGGATAAATACCTAACTCAGCAATTTTACGAGATAATACAGTAGTTGCATCTAAGTGAGCAAATGTATTAGCTGGAGCTGGATCCGTTAAATCATCCGCAGGTACATATACCGCTTGAACTGAAGTAATAGAACCATTTTTTGTAGAAGAGATACGTTCCTGCATAGCACCCATTTCAGTTGCTAATGTTGGTTGGTAACCTACCGCAGAAGGCATACGTCCTAATAACGCTGAAACCTCAGAACCTGCTTGTGTAAAACGGAAGATGTTATCAAC
>CALPVI020000179.1 GCA_943326975.2 Actinomyces viscosus
AAAATACCATCAATAGCATGAAATAAAATAGACAAATAAGTAACGTATGACATTACTTTAATTAAAGGATTGTGTTGCATAAAATATGCATACTCATTAAATGCTCTTCTTCCTTCTTCACCGCCAGCGAATAATTGTAAATTCCCTAGTAGGTGACCAACTAGAAAGAGGCATAAAAATAATCCAGTCAACGCCATCCAATATTTTTTGGCAATTGAGGATTTTAATAATACAGACTTACTCATAAGGTATATATTTTTTTGAAATTTCAATACAAATTTATAACATAATCAAAAAGAAACACGATATAATCCTTATTTAGATTGAATTTAATTAAGACGAGTTAATTTGTTCAGAAAAACAGGTAATTTGATTGAAAATATTGAACAATTTAAAGGAGTTTCAGAAAATTATAAAAATTCTAAAGTACTATTCTTGTTACTTACATTGAATTTTACCTTTCTGCCAAATGTTAAAGCTCTATTATCAGGAATGTGTCCTGCAGGAAATTGAAATGTAATTGGAATATTCGTGTATTGAAATTGCTCCAAAATAACTTCTTCGATAGTCTTTCCAAATGGAATAGCAGTATCTTTCAAATCGGTCATTCCACCAACAATTAGTCCTTTAATTTTATTTAAAACACCAGCTTTTTTAAATGCAAATAACATTCGATCAATATGATAAATTTGTTCTGCTAAATCTTCTATAAATAAGATTGAATCTTCAAAATTTATTTCATCATCTGTTCCTAATAAGCTATATAAGATGGATAAATTTCCACCTACTAGTTTGCCCTCACTTTCACCAAATTTATTGTATGTTGAAAAATCAGTGACAATTGAATAGCTTTCATTTTTCCAAGCTTTTTCCAGTGTTTCAAACGATTCTTTTGAATTATCTTGGAAATTTAAGGGCATTGTTGCATGGATGCTCTGCAATCCATATCGTTGCATTCTTTGATGAAAAATAGTAACATCACTAAATCCAATAATCCATTTAGGTTCTCTTAGTATTCCTGCCCATTGCAAACGATCAAGAATACGTATACAGCCATATCCACCTCTTGCGCAAAGGATTGCTTTTACATCTGGATGGTCTAATCCAAATTGAAAATCGGCTGTACGTTCTTCATCGGTTCCAGAAAAATAGTTGAATTCACCCAAACAATTTTGACTTATCAAAACGTTATATCCTTTTGCTTCAAAATAGTTTTTTGCAAACGTCACATAAGCAGCTTCGATTGATTTTGCTGGTGCAGTGATATAAATTAAATCACCTTTTTGAATAGAAGGAATTGGAATGTTCATGAGATTTCAATTATTGACATCAAAAATAAAATACTTAATTACAATAACAACAATACATCGTTCAGAAATAATCTTCTTTTCTACTATTTTTAAATATTAATCAAATATCTTCGCTTAAAATTGATTATAAATGAATTTCTTAGATATACTCATTTTGGTGCCATTGATTTATGCTGGATGGAAAGGATTTAAGCACGGTTTAATTATTGAAGTTTTTACTTTATTAGCTTTAGTTGTCGGATTGTATGCCGGAATCCATTTTTCAGATGGTGTTTCAAAGTGGTTAAAAGTAACGTTTCAATGGGACTCGGAATATTTACCTGTAATCTCATTTACGATTACGTTTTTAGCAGTAGGAGCAATGGTTTATTTCGCTGGAAAAGCAATTGAAAGGGTAGTAAAAGTTGCTAATTTAACTCCAGTAAATAAGTTTTTAGGTTTGTTTTTTGCAGTATTAAAAATGACCTATTTTGTAAGTGTAGCGATTGTTTTGCTTGAGTCGTATGATGAAAAAGGACATTTTTTTCCGATAGAAAAGAAAGAAAGTTCATTTTTATATAATCCAGTTAAGAAAATATCGACAACAACTATTCCAGGTTTAAATGATAGTAGAATTTTTATTCAAAATGCTTTTAAAGAGGAATCAGACAGTACTGGATTAAGTGTGGAAGAGGTGCTTGAAGCGAAACAAATAGCAGATAGTTTAGGAATAGAAGCAAATGATGCATTTCAAATTAAACATATACATGATAAATATGCTTCAAAAAGGTAGTATACTTCTTTTCATCTCATTTCTTTTTTTATTTTCATCTTTTTCTCAGAATAAGAAATTCAATTGGAAAGATTGGAAAAATACGGAATTGAACATCAGAAAATCTGGTCCCTACATTGGTTATCAAAGAGGACAATTTTCAAATGTGGAAGCTGGTTATGAATTTCTATGGAAAAAAGTTAAGTTAATAAAACCAATCACTCATTCACTTCATTTAGGTATGAGTTATAATTTATTTAATAATGTAATAGGTTATGAATTTGGTTATTATAGTAAAGTAGGTAGGGTAAATTTTACATATGGTCTAAATGCAATTTATTATTCAGATTTTACACATAGCAAAATTGGATTTTCACCAGTGATAGGATATAAATTGTATGGTTTTCATTTACAAGCCGGAGCTAATTTATTTTCATCCAATCCGAATTTTAAATCGACAAATAAACTGTTTTTATCTTTGCGCTTCTTTATATTAAGAAATCGTGATTTAGATTTAAAAAATTAAAAAAGCGACTAATTAAAGTCGCTTTGTATTTTAAATTGCTTCTGTTAAATTAACAGCTTCAACTGATTTTATTTCTGGCGCCAATTTTTTAACGGCTTCTTCTAGACCTGCTTTCAAAGTCATTAAACTCATCGAACAATCACTACAAGCACCTAATAGGCGGACTTTAACAATGCCATCATCTGTTAATTCAACAAATTCCATATCTCCTCCATCTGCTTCTAGAAATGGACGCAATTCTGTAATGGCAAGATTTACTTTTTCAATTAACTCTTCTTTATTGAACGACATTTTCTTTTGTTTTAGCAAGTTTTATTTTTGAAATTTTTAATTCGTCTACAAATGTTTGAGCCAAATCTACAAATGCGTTTGAAGTAGGAGTGTTTTCTTGGAAAACAGCTGGTCTACCTGCATCTCCGGCTTCTCTAACACTTTGTACTAAAGGGATATGACCTAAGAACGGAACATTCATTCCTTCAGCTAAATTTTTTGCACCATCACGTCCAAATAAGTAATATTTGTTTTCAGGAAGTTCTGCAGGAGTAAACCAAGCCATATTTTCAACCATACCAATAATTGGCACATTGATTCCTTCCATTTTAAACATATTGATTCCTTTTCGAGCGTCTGCTAATGCAACTTCTTGAGGTGTACTTACAATTACAACACCATCTAAAGGAACTGTTTGAACTAAAGATAAATGAATATCACCAGTACCAGGAGGTAAATCGATTAATAAGAAATCCAATTCTCCCCAATAGGCATCCGTTACCATTTGAGTCAATGCTTTTGCAGCCATTGGCCCTCTCCAAATAACAGCATTATCTTGTTCAGTGAAAAAACCGATTGATAATATTTTAATACCGAAACTCATTACAGGATTGATAAGTGGTTTTCCCTCAACATCTAGCATGCTAGGTCTTTCACCAACAACATCAAACATAGTAGGCATAGAAGGTCCATATATATCGGCATCAATAATACCAACTTTGTATCCTGCTTTTGCTAAACCACCAGCTAAATTTGCTGTAACTGTAGATTTACCAACACCACCTTTACCAGATGCTATAGCTATAATATTTTTTACCTCAGGTAAAACCTTTCTATGCACTTGTCTTGCTTCTGCAGAAATACCTTTAATAGCAGAAATGATTTCTAAATGATTTCCGAATTTTTGTTTCAAATTAAAATCAATGGCTTCCTGCATTCTTTTACGTGCATGTAGAGCAGGATTTGAAACATTTACTGTTAATTCAATTCGATTATCTTTTACAGTTATATGTTCAACTAAGTCCAAAGTAACTATATCCTTTTTTAAATCAGGTTCAATAATTGTACTTAGTACTTCTAAAATTTTTTCTTTAGTTAATTCCATGATCACCAATTTGATGTTACAAAAGTAGGGAATTAAAACGTTAAATAAAATCTTTCTAAATAAGCTTTTTGAATTTTAAAAACAAAAAAAGCTGATAAAAATTACCAGCTTGAAAAAAAACTTAAATTGACTTTATACGTTTTTAAGGGTTTTAACGGATTTAATAGATTTAGCTATTAATTCTACAATCGTTTTTTCAACTCCTTCATCTCTACTCTTAAACACATAAGTCACACCATCAATAATTTTTTGACAATAAACATGGTAAGACTTATGAGGCACACCAACTGAAGCTGCAGCCTTTGAGCTACCATTCACTTTCAATTCTTGTTCGTATAAGATTAAATCCTTTTCATCAATTAAATAATTGATTTTATAAAATTCTAATTCCTTTAATTCTTTTTTTCTTGTGATGACCATATCCGTATAATCTCCCCAATCATCGATCAATAAGTCAAAGTTTTGACCAACTAATATTTCCCATTTGAAATCATCTTCAGCATGAATTACTTCCGGTTTAGTAGATGCACCAATATTTGCTGTTTCATCTGGAAGCATAATCATTGCAGGGATATCAAACTCCTTTAAATTGAATCCTTGAAACTCATAATAGTCATTATCAATTGAAAAACCATTTGTAGATTTTGTCTCTTTTTCTTTAGAATCACCACATGAATTCATTACAAACAATCCTGAAAACAGGATGGAAGCAACAATAAAAAACTTAAAATTAATGTGTTTCATTTAGTTATTTTCTATTAAAATATATGTGTTACAAATATAATTTATTTTATGAAGGTTTTTAAATCTCTTTCAATTAAAAACGTTCTACATAATTATAACTCCCTTTGCACCGAGAATAGGAATGCTTTTGATATTTTTTTCATTGATTGATTCTGCTACAAAAACAAATTTTTTGTCATACATAACATCATTTACCCAAAAACTAACCCAATATTCATTTGATAAACCAAATAC